>JAEULX010000156.1 GCA_016793685.1 Bradyrhizobiaceae bacterium | reverse complement strand
GCGCTCGAAACCTCGAAAGGCGACCTCTCCCTCGCCATGGGCCTCGGCATCGTCTTGATCGCGCTCATCGTCGTCGTGAATGCGGCCGCCTGGGGCATCCGGCGGGCCGGCGAAGCGCGCGCGGGCTGACCCATGCGGGCCCCTTTGAGCGAACTTCCCGTTCTGATCGACGACGTCGGGATTGACGCCAGGGACGTGCGGATTCTCTCCGGCGTCACGCTTGCGCTCGGCGCCGGCGCACCGACCGTGCTGATCGGTCCGAACGGATCGGGCAAGACCACCCTCCTGCGCCTCGTCATGGGCCTGCTCGCCCCGAGCGCGGGCCGCATCACCTGGGGCGGACGCGATCGCACCGACGGACGGCGCTTGGCGATCGTATCGCAACGCCCGGTCATGCTGCGCCGCTCGGCTTTCGCCAACGTGACTTACGCCCTGGGGGCGGCCGGCATGCCGCGGGCCTGCCGCGCCCGCCGGGCGGAGGAATTGCTGGCGCGCGTCAACCTCTCGGTTCAAGCGGCGCGCCCGGCCCGCCGCTTGTCGGGCGGGGAGCAGCAGCGGCTTGCGCTGGCGCGCGCGCTGGCGCGCGACCCCGAAGTGCTGTGTCTCGACGAGCCGACGGCGAGCCTCGACCCGGCGAACACCAAAGCGGTCGAGGAGATCGTAACGGCGATCGCGGCGAGCGGCGTCAAGGTGGTGATGGCGACGCACGATCTCGGTCAGGCGCGGCGGCTCGCCGGCGACGTCGTGCTCCTGGCCGGCGGGCGCATCTGCGAGCGCGCCCCGGCGTCGCGGTTCTTTTCGTCGCCGGCGACACCGGAAGCGGCTGCATTCGTGCGCGGCGATCTCGTGATCTGAATCAGGGGCAGTGAATGTTCAATCGCGGCTCGTTTGTCGTTCTGACCGTTGCATGGGCGATTTTGTCCTGCGCGCCGAGCTTGGCGCAGGACAAATCCATCGTCGTCGCCTCCACCACGTCGACCCAGGATTCAGGCCTGTTCGGACACATCCTGCCGCTGTTCAAGGAAAAGACCGGAATCGATGTGCGGGTCATCGCGCAGGGGACCGGCCAGGCGCTCGACACCGCGCGGCGCGGCGACACCGACGTCGTGTTCGTTCACGCCAAGCCGCAGGAGGAGAAATTCGTCGCCGACGGATACGGCGTGAGGCGGCATGACGTGATGTACAACGACTTCGTCCTGATCGGCCCGAACAGCGATCCCGCCGGCATCGCCGGCACGAAGGACATCGTCGCGGCGCTCACCGCGATCAAGGCGAAGCAAGCGCCGTTCGTCTCGCGCGGCGACCGGTCGGGCACGCATCAGGCCGAGCTTGCGCTGTGGCGGGACGCGGGGGTCGACATCGCCGAAAATAATGGGCCGTGGTATCGCGAGATCGGCCAGGGCATGGGCGCCGCGCTCAACACCGCCTCGGCAATGAATGCCTACGTGCTCGCCGATCGCGGCACCTGGATCGCGTTCAAGAGCCGCGGCGACCTCGCAATCGCCGTCGAAGGCGACAACCGGCTTTTCAACCAGTACGGAATCATTCTGGTGAATCCGGAAAAATTTCCGCATGTGAAAAAAGAATACGGGCAGGCCTTCATCGACTGGATCGTCTCGCGGGACGGCCAGAAGGCGATCGCCGATTACACGATCGGGGGCCAGCAGCTGTTCTCTCCCGACGCCCGCGCGGACGGCTCCTGACACGCGCGGCGCTCCACAAGTCTCGCCCCCGAATACGCGACAAGCCGACGCATCGGATCGCCGTGAAAGCCTGGCGGCAGGGATGTTGCATGCTGACTGGCGTGTGCTATCGGTCTCTCAGCCCGCAAGAGGTCGAGGGGGAACAATTATGGAGTCAGTCATCGCGTCTCCGTCCAGCACGGGCGTGACGCCATCCGATTCGCCGCTGGTCGAAGTTTCCGCCGATGACAGTGCGATTCCGAGTTATCTCGACGTTCATTACTGGTGGGCCTATGTCCACCCCAATGCCGTGCGGGTGTTCGAACGCCAGTGGCTCGCCAACGCCATCTTGTGGGGCAACTATGCGCGCCTGCGCGATGCCGCCTTGTTCGATCTCGGCCCGAGCCTTCCCGGCCGAACGCTGCAGGTCGCCTGCGTCTATGGCGACCTGACGACCCGCCTGTGCCGCCGCGTGGCGGCAGGCGGCGGCGAACTCGACATCGTCGACATACTGCCGGTGCAGCTCAGCAATCTGCGCAAGAAACTGCCGGTCCACGCGCCCGCGCGCCTGCTCAGGATGGACTCTGCCGACCTCAAGCTGGCCGATGAGACCTACGACCGCGCGATCATGTTCTTCCTCCTGCACGAGCAGCCGGAGAGCTATCGCGAGCGAACCATTGCGGAACTCATCCGCGTGGTGAAGCCGGGCGGAAAGATCGTCATCGTCGACTACGCGCGGCCGCGATGGTGGAATCCGATCCGTTACGTGCTCGGCGCGGTGCTGGCGGCGCTGGAGCCGTTCGCACGCGATCTCTGGCACGACGACATCAACACGTGGATGCCGAAGCCGTGGTCGGAGCGCAAGCATGACCACGAGTCGTTCTTCGGCGGCGTCTATCAGAAGATCATCATCAAGCGCTGAAAGCCGCCTCGGCCCGCCACTCGGTCCCACTTCATCCAGATTATCGGCGGCATTGCCGGCAGCCCGCGCCGGCCTCGCGCATTTTCCGGCAGAGCATGCCCGCCCGCGTTGGCCGGGGGTAGAACCCGTTCGCCGCAGAAATGCGATCCTCCGCAGAACTCGCACGCGCCCTCGCCGCCCCTCGGCGAGCGCGGCGGCGCAGTGCGCGACGTCGCCAGCCGTGTGCGGTAGTAAATAGATACGGCTGAAAATCGCGCATCATGAAAAATGCAGCGACTTTGCGGCAATCTGATCGTCTGTGCTTGACTATTCCTCTCCGGTGCGCAGAACAGAGCCCCCACGCCGTAACTTCTGAACCGCAACAGAAATACTTTGCAAAACTTGCGGTTGCGCCCCCGGAGAAGAAGACACCATGAGCGTACTTGCTGTCGGCGAAAATCCTGGAACACGAAAACTACTTTGGGCGATCGTCGTCCTGGTCGGGACGGTCTCCCTCGGCGTTGTCGCCTTGAACCGCGGCGAGACCGTGAACGCCGCCTGGCTGATCGTCGCCTCCGTCTGTGTCTTCCTCGTCGCCTACCGGTTTTACGCGCTGTTCATCGCCACCAAGGTGCTCGGCGTCGATCCCGCGCGCCCGACCCCGGCGCAGCGGCATAACGATGGCCTCGATTACGTCCCGACCAACAAGTACGTGGTCTTCGGGCATCATTTCGCGGCCATCGCCGGCGCCGGCCCGCTGGTCGGACCGGTGCTCGCCGCACAGATGGGATATTTGCCGGGAACGCTGTGGATCCTCGCGGGCGTCGTGTTTGCCGGCGCCGTGCAAGACTTCACTGTCCTGTTCCTGTCGACGCGCCGCGACGGCCGCTCGCTCGGCGACATGATCCGTTCGGAGATGGGCCCGGTCGCCGGCGGCATCGCGCTGATCGGCGTCCTCCTGATCATGATCATCCTGCTCGCCGTGCTGGCGCTGGTGGTCGTCAAGGCGCTGGTGGGAAGCCCGTGGGGCACCTTCGCCGTGGTCTCGACGATCCCGATCGCGATCTTGATGGGAGTCTACAGCCGGTTCATCCGCCCTGGCCGCATCGGCGAAATGTCGGTCATCGGCTTTGTCCTGCTGATGGCCGCGTTGTTCTATGGCCGCACCGTCTCCGAGACGCCGGAACTCGCCCGGCTGTTCAACTGGTCCGGCGAAAACCTCGCGCTCGCGATCATCGGCTATGGCTTCGTCGCCTC
>JAEULX010000124.1 GCA_016793685.1 Bradyrhizobiaceae bacterium | reverse complement strand
GTCTCCTTACAAACCAGTTCGACTTGCGGCGTCGCGTTCGGCGCGACGGCGGCCGGCGGCGTCGATCGAAGCGCCCGCGCCGCGTCGCCTTATGTCTGCTGCGCGCGCTGCGTGATGGACCGCCGCGTTCTCGGCATCGGAGGGATGGGTGAACACGCGGCTTTCGAGTTCGGCAAAGGCCGCGTTCGCCGAGAAGAAGCGAAAACCGTCTTGCTCGCGAACGACAAGGCCGACCGCCGCGCGTCGGACCTCGATAATGAAGCTTTCGGACATGGTTATCCTGCCGCCGGAAAGCGCCGGCGCTTCTGTCAACGGGATGAATTGTGCGGAGAGGGTTCGCTCAGCGCGTATTCAACACGCGCCGGTGGCGGCTATCGCCTGACGACTGTAAAACACCGTCCCGAACAACCGTGTCAGCGTTCGTAAGCACATCTTCATGGGTCGAACTCCGCAAATGAGGAGCCCACGAAGTCCCTTCGTGGCGCTTTAGCGTTGGTGTCGCGGCGCAAGCTGCTCCATCAAATCCCGCGATCCGATCGCAAGCGATCAGACATGGCGATTTCGTCCCATTCGCAGGTCAAGTCAATGCGTTGCAAAAAATAAGATGATGATTGCTGCAGACGCAGCAGTTCATGAAAGCAATTAGCGCCCCTGCAAATCGCGTTAGAAGGTTTTCGCGCCCCACCGCGCCGCGTGTCGCGCGCGCTCCGGTTCGCCGTATCGCTATTATTCCCGAATGACCAATCGGCGTTCAGCCCCAACACCCGTTTGATCGGAGCGGGCTTCGCCATCACTTGGCGTGAACGCATCCGCGACAGGCAACTCGCCCGTTTCACCGCCCGGTCTTGATGCGGGTCCACAGGCGATTCATGATCCGCTGCGTGGTGACGTCGCGGGCTTTCGCCGTGTAAAGGCGTTTCATCGTTTCCTCGTCGGGGTAGATGCCGCGGTCGTCGAGGATCGCCTGATTGATGAACTTCTGGCTCGCCAGATTGCCGTTCGCGTAAGACAGAAAATTGGTGTTCTGCGCGGCGACCTGGGGCTGCTGCAGATAATTGATGAAGGCGAGCGCCTCCGAAACGTTGCGGGCGTCCTTCGGGATCGCAAGGTTGTCGAAGAACATCTGCGCGCCTTCGCGCGGAATCGCGTACCCGATGTCGACGCCGTTCTTCGCCTCCGCCGCCCGCTTCTGCGCCTGCTTGATGTCGCCGGAAAAGCCGACCACGAGGCAAATCTCGCCGCCGGCCAGCGCGTTGAGATATTCGGACGAATGGAATTTGCGGACGAATGGACGCACGGCCTCGAGCTGCGCGGCCGCCCGCTCGAGTTCTGCGGCCTTGGTGGAATTGGGATCGAGGCCGAGATAGTTGAGCGCCGCCGCCAGAATGTCCTCGCTCGAATCGAGCATGTACACGCCGCAGTCCTTGAACCTCGCGAGGTTCTCCGGCTTGAACACGGTGTCCCAACTGTCGATGCGCGCCTCCGGACCGAGAATCTCGCGCACCTTGCCGGCATTGTAGCCGATGCCGACCGTGCCCCACATGTAGTTGACGGAGTACCGGCTGCCCGGATCGTAGGTGGCGACCCGCCGCTCGATCTCCGGCCACATGTTCACGAGGTTCGGCAGCTTGGCCTTGTCGAGCGGAAGAAAGACGCCGGCCTTGATCTGGCGTTCGAGAAAATTCGCGCTCGGCACGACGACGTCATAGCCGGACCGCCCCGCCAGCAGCTTCGTCTCCAGCGTGTCGTTGGAATCGAAGACGTCGTAGCGGACCTTGATGCCGGTTTCGCGGGTGAACGCCTCGAGCACGGCCGGGTCGATGTAATCCGACCAGTTGTAGACGTTGACGATCCGCTCCTGCGCGGCGACTTGCGCTGCCGGCATGCACAGCGCGACAATCGCCAGCAGCGCGCCGGCAAGCCTGATGAGCGGTCGCATGCGCCGATTCCTCCGCGGTCGATCGTCCTTGGCGACAGGAACGCGATTACCTGTAGTAACCGCGCCGCGACCGCGTGCGCGCCGCGTACTGAGGCGGCGGATAGGGATTGTAGCCGCACATGCCGCCGACGCCGCGCACCGAGGTCACGCACTGCTGCAACGTCGAATAGGTGCAGTCGTCATAGACCCCGTCCGACGTCCACGCACACCAGGGATACCAGGCGCGCCGCCACGCATGCGCCGAACTCCCCGACGCCGCCAGCGCCGCCACGACCACCGCCGCAAGCACGAACAACCGCATATCGCCTTCTCCCCGATTTCACCGCAGCAACAGCGCGATTATCTGCCGAGCCTCAGGTCTCCGTCGGCAGTCCGGCCGCCTTCCACGCGATAATCCCGCCGGCAAGATGCGAGCGATAAGGCAGCCCGGCCGCTTGCGCAATCTCCGAGGCGCGCGCCGAGCGTATGCCGCTGGCGCAGGAAAACACGACCTGGCGCCCCTTCGGATCGGGAATCGCGGCGGGGTCGAACTCCGACAGCGGGAGCAGCAGCGCGCCGGGAATGCGCTCCCGCGCGGTTTCGCGCGGCTCGCGGACGTCGACGAGGAGGATACGGTCGGCGGCCAGTTCGGCGGCGACCTCCTCGGCGCTGAGGTCGCGCACCGGATCGGGGGCAAATGGTCGGGCCATCGGACAACTCCTCATGGCTGCCTGCCCGGCGCGGCGGCAGCCGATCATCGACTGGAATTTACGTTACGACAATTGGGCGCGCCGGAACGCCGTGGCAAGCAGCATTTCTGGGGGCCGGACGCTCCCGCGCGTCCGTCAGTCGCCGTACGGCTTGATGCTCTCGGCGACCGAATCGGCGATGTGCTCCTTGGAGATGATGCCGACGACGTCGGCCGCATGCGGGCGGCGCACGTCGCGCGTCACCACCGCCATCGCCGCATTGCGACGCGTCATGCGCGTCACGACGTCGAAGACGATGTCGTCTTCCCGCGCGATGATGAAATTGCGCTGCGCGACGCTGCCGAGCGTGACCCCCGTATAGGCGCGCTCGAGGCCGCGCCGGAGGGCCGTATTGACGCGGACGACCCCGGCGATGCGGTCCCCGCGCGTCACCACCACGTGCTTGAGCCCGATGCCGGTTTCCGGGCTGCGCAGGAAGGCGTCGAAATCGGTGTCCGCCGGCAACCGGATGATGTCGGTTTCCATCACTTCGTTGGCGTGGCGCACCAGGAACATGTTGGCGTGGAGCGCCTTCGGCACGAAATGCCGGCGACCGGCGAGCTTGATCGTGTAGATGTTCTCCTGGCTGAGCAGGCGGCGCACGCCGACAGAGAGCGCGACGGCGATGATGATCGGCATCACCAGGTCGTAGTCGCGGGTCATCTCGAAGGTCATGGTGACCGCGGTCATGACCGCGCCGGTGCCGCCTCCCACCATGGCGGCCATGCCGATGACGGCGCAGGTGGCGACGCTGAATTGCGGAACCGGATGAATCAACAGGACGACCGCGCCGAACGCGCCGCCGAGCGTCGCGCCCATGAACAGCGAGGGCGAAAAGATGCCGCCCGAAGAGCCCGACCCGAGGCTGACCGAGGTGGCGAACAGCTTGGCGACGTACAGCAGCGCCAGCAGACCCGGCGCCACAAGGCTGCCGGCGAGGATCGCCTGGATGGTCGCGTAGCCGACGCCTTCAACGTAATAGCGCCCGGTGGTTCGCAGCAGCGTGTAGATGAGGACGCCGATGATCAGCATCCCGATGGTGTGGCGCAGATAGGGATTGCGGATGCGTTCGAAGGTCTCCTCGGCGAATCCCAGGCCGCGGATAAAGGAGGTCGCCGCAACGCCCATCAGCGCACCGAGCACGGCGTATAGCAGCAGCGCCGCAAGCGACGGCGGATGATCGAGCAGCATTTCGATCGGCACGTCGAAGGCCGGCTGCAATCCGAGGAAGATGCGGCCGATGAAGGTCGCGATGCCGGTTGCGAGCGCGACCGGCAGAAACGTGCGTGCGCTCAGCTCCGGCATCATCAATTCGAGCGCGAACATCACCCCGCCGATCGGCGTATTGAAGGTCGCGGCAATGCCGGCCCCGGCGCCGGCGGCGACCAGCGTGATGCGCTGCCACGGCGCGATGTCCACGACCTGCCCCAGCGTCGAGCCGAGCGAAGCGCCGATCTGGATGATCGGTCCTTCGCGGCCGACCGCGGCGCCGGTGGCGATGGAGATCGCCGACGCCAGCGATTTGATCGCGGCGACGATCGGCCGGATGACGCCTTCGCGGAAATAGATCGCGTCCATCACCTCGGGCACCCCGTGACCGCGCGCCTCGGGTGCGTAATTCGTCACGAGGAAGGTGACGACGAGGCCGCCCAGCACCGGGACGATGATGACGAACGCGCCAAACGGGCTCGGCGGAGTGAACTGATTGGGGTCGCTGAGGATGGAAATCTTGCCGAGGAAGAGCAGATTGTGAATGAATGCGATCAGCGCATGGAAGAGCACCGCGCCGAAGCCGGTGATCAGACCGACCAGAACCGCAAGCATCGACAATCGCGCAAGCCCAATTCGCGGCGGCAGCCTGATTTTCATCCGTCATCCGTGGCGTGGAGAGGGGATCGCGCGGCGCCAAGTCAGGATATCCGCATCAACCGCGACGTTCCGCCGAAACGGACAAGCCAGTTGCGATATCCATCGCTTCGTGCCGACGCGGATCGGCCCTGCGAAGGTGACGTGGAATACTAGTCGAGGGGCAATTTGGGCGCCAGTTCGTGTTGGATGCAGTCGCTGCCCAAGGATTCAGCGCAAGAAGTTGCGCCGCTCGCGTGACGCACGCCGGTCGCACGTGGTGCGGCTTACGTTATCGACGGCGCTGCGCGATCACCACCGCAATGCGCGCGAGCCAATCACGGCGCCCACCACCGTCACGAACGCAATCGCCAGCGAATACCAGGCCGCGATAAACAGCGGCGAATCATCGGTGCAATGCGCCGCATAGAAGGTCGCCGCAAGCGCCGACGCCACGAGTCCTGCGGACGCGCCGGCGCGCATGGGCGAGGTCGGCGCGCCGCTGCGGAACGCCAGCAGCAGCGCCGCCAGCGGGCCAACGGCGATCACGGGGATCGCCATGAGGCACAGGCGGGCATTGCTGCCGACGAGTCGCCGGCCCCAGTCCGCTTCCGGCAGCACAACGAGTTCGACGACGAGCGCGACGCCGATCAGGAGCGCCGGGATGCCGAGCGTTCGGACCGCTGCGGCCACATCGCCGCCGGGCCGCGCCAGCGCGAAAGCCAGCCGCACGCTCGCGGCGAACAGCGCGATGGTGACGACGAACTTGTAGGGAAAGCGGATCGTGTGAATCACCACAAGGAAATCGGGGCGAATGCCGAGCGTCGACAACAGCACCGTGGCGGCGATCACGGCGCCCGCCGCCAAGGCAAGCACAAACGCCCGGCCCGGCCGGATCGCAACTGTCCGGTCAGCGGCCAGAGCGTGAATGAGCTCCTCGGTTCTCACGCGTCCCCCGACCTGTACAACTGCGCGAGCGATTTGAGCCCGCGATGGAGCGCGACGCGCACCGCGCCCTCGCTCATGCCGAATTTTGCCGCGACGTCCCTGATGCCGGCGCCTTCGAGCGAAATCGCGCGAACGATAGCTCCCTGACGGCCTTGCAGGCGGTCGACCAGCTGCACCACCTGGCGCCGCCCGAGGTCCTCCTCCTGATCGGCCGAGTCGTCGGGCAGCGCGTCGGCGAAATCGTCGATGGCGACTTCCGTCCGCCGGCCGCGCCGGCGCAGCGAATCGATGAGCTTGTAGCGCGCGATCGCGGCCACCCACGGTCCGATCGGATCGGTTTGCCGCCATGTGTTCCGGTGCAGATGGATCGCGAGCAGCGTCTCCTGCACTATGTCCTCCGCATCGCCCACCGGCGCGCCCATCTGGCTCAGCGTCCGCCGTGCATTCGCCCGCAGCACCGGCGCCAGCGCCGCGAGCAGGCGGTGATAGGCGGCCTCGTCTCCGGCGAGGGCGGCGGTCATCCACTCAGCCCAAACCCGTTCGCGGCCCGCCAACGCCATCTGCTGTCTCTTCGCCTATGCGATGGATTTGTTACACGGGCGCGCCCGGCGCTGGCGCCCGCGTGATTGAAATAACGCTGGTGGACACGAAGAGGTGATCAAGGTAACGCGTGACCCGCGCTTGGCGAAACTGATGATGTTCGAGGCCGATGGCCATTTCCAGACAAGGAATAATCACCATGACCCGCCGCTCTCAAACCGTCGCTCTCGCGAGCTCGATGGCCGCAGCATTATCGTTGCTCGGCGCCAACGCCTTCGCCCAGACAAGCCCCGCGCAGCCCGCCATGGACAAATGCTATGGCGTCGCGCTGAAGGGCAAGAACGACTGCGCCGCCGGCCCGGGCACGACCTGCGCCGGCACGTCGAAGGTAGACTACCAAGGCAATGCCTGGAAGTATGTCGCGCAAGGCACCTGCACGACGATCAAGACGCCGAAAGGCACGGGCTCGCTCACGCCCATCACCTAAGGCGGGGAAGGGCGCGCCTGACGCGCCCGCTGCCGCCCTCGGAGCGCCGCCATGATCCTGCCCACGCTGCCGCCCCGCACCGGCGTCGGGTTCAAGCCCGAGCATTTCGACGGCCTGAACGCCGATCCCGGCCCTGTCGGCTTCGTCGAAGTGCACGCCGAGAACTACATGGGCGATGGCGGCCTCCCGCACGCGCAGCTCGCGCGGCTGCACGAGCGCTTCGCCCTGTCGGTGCACGGCGTCGGCCTGTCGATCGGCGCCGACGCGCCGCTCGATCGCACGCATCTGCAGCGCCTGCGCCGGCTGTGCGACCGCTACCGGCCGGAAAGCTTTTCCGAGCATCTCGCCTGGTCGAGCCACGGCGAGGTCTATCTCAACGACCTCCTGCCCCTGCCTTACACCCCCGCCACGCTGTCGCGCGTCGCCGATCACATCGCCGAAGTGCAGGACGCGCTGGGCCGGCGCATGCTCCTGGAAAACCCCGCGACCTATGTGCTGTTCGCGGACAGCACGATTGCCGAGACCGACTTCCTTGCCGAGATTGTCCGCCGCACCGGCTGCGGGCTCCTGCTCGACGTCAACAATGTTTACGTCTCCGCCACCAACCACGGCCGCAGCGCCGAGGCCTATCTCGCCGCCTTTCCGCTCGATCCTGTGGGCGAGATTCATCTTGCCGGCCATGATGCGAGCGTCGACGACACCGGCGCGCCGCTCCTGATCGACGCCCATGGATCGCCGGTGGCCGATCCCGTGTGGGCGCTGTTCGAGCAGGTGATCGCGCGCACGGGCCCGCTCCCGACCTTGATCGAATGGGACAACGACGTGCCGGCCTGGCCGGTGCTCCGCCGCGAGGCGATCGCGGCCGACGCCGTGCTGACCCGCTTCGCCGCGATGCATGCGGCCTGACGAGCGGACGATGAATTCCGACCAGGCAGGATTTGCCGATGCGCTGCTCGATCCCGGGCGGCCGGTGCCGGACGGCGTCACCTCGCACACGCACCCCGCGCCGGAGAAGCGCTTCGCGGTCTATCGCAACAACGTCGTCGTCGGCCTGATCGACGCGCTGGCCACGCGCTTTCCGGCGGTGCAGCGCATCGTCGGCGAAGAGTTCTTCCGCGCCATGGCCGGCGTGTTCGCGCGCGCGCATCCACCCCGCTCACCCTTGATGATGACTTACGGCGAAGACCTGCCCGCTTTCATCGAGACGTTCGCCCCGGCCGCGGAGTTGCCCTATCTCGCCGATGTGGCCCGCCTGGAAGCGGCGCGGACCCGCGCCTTCCATGCCGCCGACGCGACGCCCCTGCCCCCCGCGGCGTTCGCCGGGCTCAAACCGGCGGAGCTGGAAACGCTGCGGCTTCGGTTGTCTCCCGGCGTCGCGATCGTCCGGTCGTCCC
>JAEULX010000116.1 GCA_016793685.1 Bradyrhizobiaceae bacterium | reverse complement strand
CCGGAATCTTATCGGCCGAGGCCTTCGGAATGATCTGATACGTGATGCCGGTGGAGAGCGGCTGATAGACGAGACCGCCGGACGGCTCCTCGCCCTTGGTCTTCTCGTAGCACTCGACGCCCTTCTGCGTATTGTACTCGGTTTCGCACTGGACAAGCTTGAATTTCACGCATTGGCCCGGCTTCAGGCACACGCCGCCGTCGCGCTCGTTGAGCATGGTGAAATAGTCGGCGTAACCGTTGGCGAAAGGAATTCCATTCGGGGCATAAGGGCCGGTGCGGAAATCGAGCGCCGGGATCACCAGCTCATAGGCGCCGGCCGTGCCGGCAGCCATGACGGCGATCGCGGCGCCTGCGGCCAGCTTGGTCAATTTATTCGGTGACATTGCATTTCCTCCGTTTGTTTTGGGTCTGCGCCCCGCTTGGTTGTCGGCGCACGGCCTGCGGCGGCAGGCGGCGCGCTAATAGGGGAATGGCCACAGCCTGAGCTTCTCCTTGGCGATCTGCCAGAGGCGCGCCAGTCCGTGCGGCTCCAGAATGAGGAAGAAGATGATCAGGAGCCCCATGAGCACATATTCGAGGTGCTTGGCGAACACGGCGCTCAATCCGAGTGCATCCACCATCACCGTCTTGAGCGCGATCGGCATCAGCACGAGAAATGCGGCGCCGAGAAAGCTGCCGAGGATCGTGCCGAGCCCGCCGATGATGATCATGAACAGCACCAGGAACGAGTTCTGGATGCCGAACGTGTCGCCGCCCTCGGCTGCGCCGAGCCAGACAACGAACATCATCGCGCCGGCGACGCCGACATAGAACGAGCTGACGCCGAAGGCGGAGAGCTTCGCGATCAGCGGGCGGATGCCGATCAGTTCGGCCGCGACGTCCATGTCGCGGATCGCCATCCACGAGCGGCCGTAACGGCCGCGCACGAGGTTTTTCGCGCCGAGCGCCAGGACCGTCACCATCGCCAGCGTGAGCACGTATTTCGCGGCAGGGGCGGCGGCTTGTCCGGTCATCAGCACGCCGAAGAAACGGCGCGGCGGAACGGTGATCTGGCCGGTGGCGCTGTAGTTGCGCAGCCAGTCCCACTTGTAGAACAGCCAGACCAGGAAGAACTGGGCCGCGAGCGTCGCGACCGCGAGATAGAATCCCTTGATGCGCAGGCTCGGCAGTCCGAACAGCATGCCGACGACGGCGGTGATCAGCCCGGCGGCGAGGAACACGATGATCAGGTTCAGTTCGGGCATCGCCGTCGTCAGCTTGAAGGCGGAGTAGGCGCCGACCCCCATGAACGCTCCGGTTCCGAACGACAGCTGCCCGCAATAGCCGGTGAGGATGTTAAGCCCCAGCGAAGCGAGGCCGAAAATCAGGAACGGCAGATAAACCGCGTTCAGCGTGTAGTCGGTGACGAAGAACGGCACGACCAGGAACGCGATGAGCAGCACGCCGATGACGAACCAGCGGTCCTGCGCGATCGGGAAGATCGCCTGATCGGCGGCATACGAACTCTTGAACTGACCGACTTCGCGATAGAACATCGCCGCTTCCTAGACCCGCCGGATGATTTTTTCGCCGAACAGTCCTTCCGGACGGACCAGCAGGAACACGAGCGCCAGCATGTAGGCGAACCAGTTCTCGACGGCGCCGCCGACCAAGGGGCCGAAATAGACCTCCGCGAGCTTCTCGCCGACGCCGATGATCAGTCCGCCGACAATGGCGCCGGGCACCGAATCGAAGCCGCCCAGGATCAGCACCGGCAGCGCCTTGAGGGCGATGAGCGACAGCGAGAACTGGATGCCGGATTTGGCGCCCCACATGATGCCGGCGACCAGCGCGACGATGCCGGCGGCCGACCAGACGATCGCCCAGATGGTGTTGAGCGAGATGCCGACCGACAGCGCCGCCTGGTGGTCGTCGGCGACCGCGCGCAACGCCCGCCCGATGCGGGTCTTCTGGAAGAAGATCGCGAGCGCGGTGACGAGCGCTGCGGCGACCACCGCCGCGACGATTTCCAACTGATCGACATAGAGTCCGAAATTGTCGAGCAGCCAGTCGTTCGCCCCGCTCGGCAGGCCGAGATCGAGCACCTTGACGTCGGAGCCCCAGAGGAGGTCGCCGGCGCCTTCGAGCACATAGGCGAGGCCCAGCGTCATCATGAACAGGATGATCGGCTCCTGATTGACCAGATAGCGCAGCACCGCGCGCTCGATCAGGATCGCGAGCGCGATCATCACCAGCACCGTCGCCGCGATCGCGAGCCAGGGCGGCATCGCGAGCGCCGAATTGATCTGGTGGGTGAACGGGACGGTGCCCGACAGGAAGCCGGCCAGCGTCAGGCCGGCGAACAGCGCCATCACGCCCTGGGCGAAATTGAACACCCCGGACGCCTTGAAAATGAGGACGAAGCCGAGCGCGACCAGCGAATACATGACGCCGGCCAACAGCCCGCTGGTCACCGTCTCCACGAAGAACAACATGCGTCCATTCCCCCGGGGCGGCGCTCGCCGCCGCCCGTGCGTCTAGTGTCCCATTCCGAGATAGGCGCGGATCACCACAGGATCGCTCTGGATTTCGCTGGGCGGACCCTCGGAGATTTTCACGCCGTGATCGAGCACGACGACGAAATTCGACAGGTCCATCACCACGCCCATGTCATGCTCGATCAGCGCGATCGTCGTGCCGAACTGCCGGTTGACGTCGAGGATGTAGCGCGACATGTCCTCCTTCTCTTCGAGGTTCATGCCCGCCATCGGTTCGTCGAGGAGCAGGAGTTCGGGCTCCATGGCGAGGGCGCGGCCGAGTTCGACGCGCTTCTGCAGGCCATAGGGCAGGCGCCCCACCGGCACCTTGCGGATATGCTCGATCTCGAGAAAGTCGATGATCTGCTCCACCGCCTTGCGGTGTTCGAGCTCTTCCGCCTGCGCCGGCCCCCAATGCACGAACTGCCACAGCAGCCCCTTGTGCATCTTCAGCGCGCGGCCCGTCATGATGTTGTCGAGCGTCGACATGCCCTTGAACAGCGCGACGTTCTGGAAGGTGCGGCCGATGCCCTGGCTCGCCGCGAAATAGGGGCGCATCTGGTTGCGCTTTTCGCCCTTGAAGGTGATCGAGCCTTCCTGCGGATGGTAGAAGCCGTTGATCACGTTGAGCATCGACGTCTTGCCGGCGCCGTTCGGGCCGATGATGGCGACGATCTCGCCGCGTTCGATCTCGAAGCTCACCTGTTGCAGCGCGTGCACGCCGCCGAACCGCAGCGACACATTGTCGATCTTGAGCAGGACGTCGGCCGCCCGGCCCGGGTCGAGGCGGGAGCCGCGCCCGAGGAAATGATGGCGCCGCCGCAACGAGGCGAGCACCGTCAGCGCTTCGTCGCGCGTCGCGTACAGGTTCGACCGGAAGCGCTCGGCCTCGGCGCGCTCGCGGATCGTTTGGCGCGTCTCCTCGGACGCGCCGAAGCGCGCGGTGCCGTTGCTGTATTTGACGTTGGCGATCTTGCCGCCGAGGGCGTAATCGTCCCACGCCTCGGGCGCGACGACGCAATTCTCATAATTGACGAGGAAGTACCAACGGCCGCCGGCTGTCGCCATCTGCCGGTCGACCTCGTCGTAGAACTGACGCACGATGGCGCGGTCCGCGAAATTGACGTTGCTGAGGTCGATCTCCATCACCTCGAGCGCCGTGTTGAAATGGATGCGGGTCGAGAAATCGACCGCTTCGGCGGCCCGGAAAGTCAGGTCATCCATGCCGCGGTCCTTTCTCGCTGCATGCGCGGCGTCCGCCTGCCGGCCGTTCGTCCGCGCAGCTTTGCGCGCGGCCGGTCATTCCGCGGCCTCTCTGCGCGGGAGCGGCGTTCCCGCCTGCATGTCCATGTCGCGGATTTTCACCCGCGCCGAGATCATGCCCTTGCGGCCGTCCTCGAAGGTGACTTCGGTGGAGATGTCGGACTCCGCGGAGCCGTCGTAGAGCGCTTTCACCAGCGGCGCGTAGCGTTCGGCGATGAAGCCGCGCCGGACCTTCTGCGTGCGCGTGAGTTCGCCGTCGTCGGGGTCGAGCTCCTTGTGCAGGATGAGGAAACGCTTGATCTGCGCGCCCGCCATCACCTCTTCGTCGGCGAGCATCCGGTTCACGTCCGCGACGTGCTTTTCCACGAGGTCGTACACCAGCGGGTGGCCGGCCAGCTCCTGATAGGCGCCATAGACGACGTTGTTGCGTTCCGCCCAGCTGCCGACCGCGGTGAGGTCGATATTGAGCATCGCCGCGACGAAGTCCCGCTTGTCGCCGTAGGCGACCGCCTCCTTGATGTTGGGAAAGAACTTGAGCTTGTTCTCGATGTATTTGGGGGCGAACAGCGTGCCGTCATTGAGCCGGCCGACGTCCTTCGCCCGGTCGATGATCCGCAGTTGCCCGGTCTTGGGATCGAAAACGCCGGCATCGCCGGTCTTGACGTAGCCGTCGCCGGTCAGCGCCTCGGCCGTCTTTGCCTCCTCCTTGAAATAGCCGATGAACATGCCGGGAGACTTGAACTGCACCTCGCCGCTTTCGGCGATGCGCAAATCGACATTGGGAGCGGCCGGACCGACCGTCGCGGGATGGATCTGCCCGTCGGGATGCGCGGTGATGTAAAGAAACGCCTCGGTCTGCCCGTAGAGCTGCTTCAGGTTCATGCCGAGCGAGCGGTAGAACGAGAACAGTTCCGGTCCGATCGCCTCGCCGGCCGTGTAAGCGACGCGCACCCGCGACAGGCCGAGCACGTTCTTGAGCGGCTCGTAGATGAGGAATTTTCCGATCGCGTAAAGAAGGCGTCCGTGCAAGGGCACGGGCTGGCGATTGAGGATCGCTTCGCCGTAGCGCCGCGCGACCTCGATGAAATAGTGGAACAGCGCCCGCTTGATGCGCGCCGCGTCCTCGAGGCGGATGGTGATCCGCGTGAGCATCTGCTCGAAAATGCGCGGCGGCGCGAAGAAGAAGGTCGGGCCTATTTCTTTCAAATCCTGCATCGCCGTCTCGGAGCTTTCCGGACAGGCGAGGCAGAAACCCGCAACGAGGCCCTGCGCAAAATTGAGATAATGGTCGCCCACCCAGGCGAGCGGCAGGTAGGCGAGCGCCACGTCGTTTTCGGTGAGCTTGTCGAAGGCGACCGTATCGGCGGCGGCGTTGATGCAGCCCGCAGCCGCCAGCATCACCCCCTTGGACTGGCCGGTGGTGCCCGACGTATAGAGAATGATCGACACGTCGGACCCCTTGCCGGCGGCGATTTCGCCGTCGAGCCAGGAGGTTACCTGCGGGTCGGCGAGCGCCGCGCGTCCCTTCTCGATGACGTCGTCGATCGCGTGCAGGCGGGGGTCTTCGTAATCGCGCAGCCCACGCGGTTCGTCGTAGACGATTTGCTCGATCCCGAGCAGCCGGTCGGAGACCGACAGAATCTTGTCGACCTGCTCCTGGTCCTGAACGACGGCGAACCGCACTTCGGCATGGGCGAGCACGAAAGCGAGTTCATTCGCCACCGCATCGGCATAGACCGGCACGGGAATGGCGCCCAGCGCCTGCGCGGCCATGATCGACCAGTACAGCCGCGGCCGGTTGGCGCCGATGATCGCGATCGTTTCGCCCCGCCGGACGCCGAGCCGATGGAGACCGGCCGCGAGCGCGCGGACCTGGTCGAATATTTCGGCCCACGTCCAGGTCTGCCAGATGCCGAAGTCCTTATGGCGCATCGCCGGACGACGGCCGAAGCGGTCCGCGTTACGCGCCAATAGCTTCGGGAACGTGTCCGCCCCAAGGGCAGTCACCGTCACGATCATTCCTCCCTCTGGGCCGGCGCGTTAGTCGCGCCTATTATGCCCAATCGCAGCAGCGCAACAGCCACGGCGATTTCTTGCATCTGTCGAGTTTTTATTAGTTAGCTTTATAGAACCTTCCGGTGCTTTTCGCAAATGCGGTAGCGCCGCGATCGGACTAAGGACGAAGACAAGCGACCGCACCGCGGAGGCCTGCCACGAAAGCGGTACGCCCGGCGGACGCCATCGAAGGCGCAATTGCCAATGATTGGCGTTCTATTCACCGGCCGCCACGGGTGCGCGGCAGGAAGGGTATCAGGGCGTGAGCTTATCAGCGCGAAGCCAGAACCGTACCGATCCGAGCTGAATGAAGGCACGATCGTTGGCCGCGCGCCTGTCGGAGCGCGTAGTGACGCGGCGACACTGCTTGCGGCGCGCTGCGGCTCGATAGGAGCATCGCCGTGCGTTTGCTGCGTTTGGCGGTGATTACGACGCGCTGTCCTCTGCTCGAGCAGACGCGAAGGATCAGTCGTGCGGCGTCAGCCCGGCCTCCTCCGGCAGTTCCGGCT
>JAEULX010000031.1 GCA_016793685.1 Bradyrhizobiaceae bacterium | reverse complement strand
TACCCGGCACACGCGTTGGGCGCAAAGTGGCGTCTGGGAGCGGGTTTTCCAAGCGCTGGCTGTAGCGCGACAATCTGGATGAGAGCTTCGCGACGATCAGGATGGCGAGGTGGCGTCGCGGCATGTTGATGATCGCTGCGTTGCTTTTTGGGCGCAAGAAGTTTGTTTGAGGTTGATTGTCGCGCAGCGTCAATCAGCGATGGTTTTGCGCGTCAATCAGCGACGGTTTTTGTTGTCGCGCGGGAAGGCGGTCGTCCGGGACCGCGTTTTCGTTCGAGGGCGGTGCGCCGCCGATAGCTCTCGACATTCATCTCGAGGATCGTCGCATGATGAACGAGGCGATCGACCGCGGCGAGCGTCATGGCGGGATCGGGGAAGACCTTTCCCCACTCGCCGAACGGCTGGTTGGCGGTGATGAGCATTGAGCGACGTTCGTATCGTGCGCTGATGAGCTCGAACAGCACGCTGGTCTCGGCCTGATCCTTGGTGACATAGGCGAGATCGTCGAGGATCAGGAGATCGAAGCGATCGAGCCGATTGATGGCGGCCTCGATATCGAGTTCGCGACGCGCCACCTGGAGCTTCTGGACGAGATCGGTGGTGCGGGTGAAGAGCACGCGCCATCCGTTCTCGATCAGGGCGAGGCCGATGGCGGCCGCGAGATGGCTCTTTCCGCCGCCGGGCGGGCCGAACAGGAGCAAATTGGCGCCTTGGCCCAACCAGCCGTCGCCGGCGGCGAGCGCGGTCACCTGCGCCTTGGAGATCATCGGCACGGATTCGAAGTCGAAGCTGTCGAGGGTCTTTCCGGGCGGCAGCCGCGCCTCGGCGAGATGACGTTCGATGCGGCGTCGGCCGCGTTCGGCGAGTTCGTGTTCGGCGATGGTGACGAGGAAGCGAGCGGCAGGCCATCCTTCCTTGTCGGCCTGTTCGGCGAACTGCGGCCACACGGTTTTGATGGCGGGCAGCCGCAGCTCGTTGAGCAGGAGGCTAAGGCGCGCCGCATCGACGGCTTGGGGCGTACTCATGCGGCGTCTCCCATCTCGGCGGCGCCGACGAGGCATTCATAGGCATCGAGCGGAACGAGGCGCACGACGACGTGCGGCACGCGGCCAGGATCGGGAGCGAAGTGAGCGCGCAGGAGCGCCAGGTCGGGGAGCCGGTTGGCGTTCAGCTCGGCGGCGAGACGCTCGGCGAGTTCGGCCTCGCAACCGCGCTCATGCGCGAGCGCGAGCAAGTCGACCATGAGGCGGCATGCCTTCTTCTCGGGCAGCTGCTCGAGGAGGGCGTCGAAGGTTCGGCGATAGGCTTCGCGCGGGAAGAGCCGGTCGCGGTAGACGAGGTTGAGGAGCGCCATTGGCTTGCGGCGCAAGGAATGGATCACGTGCCGGTAATCGACGACCTGATCGTGCTTGCCGTTCGGATGCGCGCGCCCGCGCGGCAGCGTCACGAGATGCGTGCCGCCGATGTACAGGTCGAGCCGATCGTCGTAGAGGCGCACCCGCAACCGGTGGCCGATCAGGCGCGATGGGACCGTGTAGAACACCTTGCGCAGCGTGAAGCCGCCGGAGGACGTGACGCGAACGATCACCTCCTCGTAGTCGGAGCTGCGCCGATCCGGCAGTTCCTGGAGCGCGGCGCGCTCGCTGTCGATGCGCTTGGCATTGCGGGCGTTGCGGCGGCTGACGATCTCGTCGATGAAACGCCGGTAGGCGGCGAGGTCATCGAAGTCGGACGCGCCGCGCATCAGGAGCGCGTCTGCGATCGCGCGCTTGAGATGACCGTGCGGCCCTTCGATCGCGCCATTCTCGTGGGCGACGCCGGGATTGTTGCGGGTCGGCGTCATCCCATAATGGGCGCAAAGCTCCTCGTATCGGCGCGTCAGGTCGTCCTGGGCATTCCGGTCGAGATTGCAGAATGCGGCCGACAGGCTGTCGGTGCGATGCTCGCGCGGGGCGCCGCCGAGCGACCACAGGGCGTTCTGCAGTCCCTCGGCCAAGGCGACGAAGCTCTCGCCGCCCAGCACGACATGAGCGTGCTCGAAGCCGGAATAGGCGAGCCGGAAGTGATAGAGCCGGTGATCAAGCGGCGCGCCCGCGACGGTGACGTCGAACTCACCCATATCGGTGAAGTCGGACAATCCGACCCGGCCGGGCTCATGTGTCTGGCGGAAGATAATCTCCTGCTCGTCCCCGTGGACCGCGCGCCAGGCCTGAATCCGCCGCTCCAGAGTGCGACGAATCCCGGCTCCGAGATCGGGATGGCGCCGGAGCATCTCCTCGAAGATCGCGACGGGTCGCAGGCCGGGCGTCACCTTCAACATCGGTACGACTTCAGCGGCAAAAATGTCGGCAAGGGGGTCCGGACGACGGCGTCCGCGCACCCCCTTCTTCTGCGAGGGCAGCCGAGGATCGCTCTCGATGCGATAGGCCGTGGACGGGCTGAACGACGCCTTCGCCGCCGCCACCGGCGGCGTATCGGTCTGACGGAACTTCATGTAGAGCCTCATCTGGTGATCGGTGACGTGGCGGCCGGGCAACGGGTGATTCCTCTTGCAAGAAGAACCATCCATCACCGGCCGGCCGCGATCGCCAGATGGCGCGGTCCCCGCAGGGGACTGCGCCGTCACCGGGCTTGCTCCTTCGGTCGGGCTACGCCCTCCCTCCGTCACAAGCCCGGCGAAATCCTCTCATCCTGTTTGACGCTCCACTCCCACTTTGATTGTCGCGCCGCATCTCGGATCGTTCCGTTGTCGGCGGACGCTGCTCGGGAGCTGAGGGCGTATCTGAGGAAGCGGCTTCGACCGCCCTTGATCTGCTCAGCGGATTCACCCTTGCTTTGCCACAT
>JAEULX010000250.1 GCA_016793685.1 Bradyrhizobiaceae bacterium | reverse complement strand
TCGACGACGGCACGCGGCCCCGCACCCGCGCCGGTCGCGCTCGCCGCCAACACCGTGGCGGCGACGACGCTGCAAACCGACCAGTTGCCTGCTGACATCAATTTCTCGGCCTCGTTCTTGTCTGTTCAGGCACGCGAACGCTCGCGTCCGCCACTCACCGTGCGGACGTGCTCTGCGACGGATGATGCTTCCTGATCAGGCGCGCGTTTCTTTCGGACCCACGGTCCGGCGCGCAGTGGCCGTGAATAGTACGCGCAAGCGATCACCTGCCACTCACTTAGCAGTGAGATTGGCGCGCAACGCGGCAATGTGATCGGATTTTAGCGCTTATGAAAAAGGTCCGCGGCGCAGGACGCCGCGGGCCTCTGCGGATCGCTCACGCGGCGAGCTGGCGCAGCACGTACTGCAGAATGCCGCCATTGCGCAGATACTCGAGTTCCTCGAGCGTATCGATGCGGCAGATCAGCGGGACGCGCTGCAATTTGCCGTCCGCCCCGACGATCTCGGCGACCAGCCGCTGCCGCGGCTTGAGCTCGCCCTGCAGGCCACGGATGGTGACCTGCTCGCTGCCTTTGAGGCCGATCGTCTGCCACGACGCGCCTTCCTCGAATACCAGCGGAACGACGCCCATGCCCACCAGGTTGGAGCGGTGGATGCGCTCGAAGGATTGCGCGATCACGGCGCGGATGCCGAGCAGCGCCGTCCCCTTGGCCACCCAGTCGCGCGACGAGCCGGTGCCGTACTCCTTTCCGGCAAACACGACCAGCGGCACGTTCTCGCTCTTGTAGCGCATGGCCGCTTCGTAGATCGGCATCTGTTCTTTTGAGGGATAATGAATCGTGACGCCGCCCTCGACGCCCGGAACCATCTGGTTCTTGATGCGGATATTGGCGAAGGTGCCGCGCATCATGATTTCGTGGTTGCCGCGCCGCGTGCCGTACTGATTGAAATCGGGCGGCTTGACGTGGTGTGCGACCAGATACTGCCCGGCGGGCGAGGCGACCTTGATCGAGCCTGCGGGCGAAATGTGGTCGGTCGTGATCGAGTCGAGGAAGAGCCCGAGAATGCGCGCCTCGACGACATTGGTGAGCGGCTGCGGCTCGCGCGTCATGCTGGCGAAGTAGGGCGGATTCTGCACATAGGTCGACTTGCGATCCCATGCATAGGTGAGGCCGCCCTTCACCGCGATCTTGCTCCAGTTCGCGTCGCCCTTGAACACGTTGGCGTATTTTCGCACGAACATCTGCTTGGTGATCGTCTTCTTCATCGCCGCGTTGATCTCGCGGTTGGACGGCCAGATGTCCTTGAGAAAGATTTTCTTGCCCGCCTTGTCGACGCCGAGCACGGTCTTCGCCGGATCGAAATTCATCGTTCCCGCGAGCGCGTAGGCGACGACCAGCGGCGGCGAGGCGAGATAGTTGGCGCGCACGTCCGGATTGACGCGGCCTTCGAAGTTGCGATTGCCCGACAACACCGAAGCGGCGACGAGGTCGTGCTCGTTGACCGCGGCCGAGACTTCCGCCGGCAACGGTCCGGAATTGCCGATGCAGGTCGTGCAGCCGAAGCCGACCAGATTGAACCCGAGCTTGTCGAGGTATTTCTGCAGGCCCGACTTCGCGAGATATTCGGCGACCACCTGCGAGCCGGGCGCCAGCGAGGTCTTCACCCACGGCTTGACCGTGAGCCCCTTCTCCACCGCCTTTTTCGCCAGCAGGCCTGCGCCCATCATCACCGAGGGGTTCGACGTGTTGGTGCAGGAGGTGATCGCGGCGATGACCACGTCGCCGTGGCCGAGATCATGGCCGCGCCCTTGCACCGGCACGCGCTTGTCCGCCTCGCCGCCCTTGCCGAACTCGTCGGCGAGCGCGCGGGCGAAACCGCTTTTCACCGCCTTGAGCGGAACGCGGTCCTGCGGACGCTTCGGCCCGGCGAGCGAGGGCTCGACCGAGGCGAGTTCGAGCTTGAGCACGTCGGTGCAAACCGGATCGGGCGTGCTCTTGGTCCGGTACATGCCTTGCGCCTTGGCATAGGCCTCGACGAGTTTGACCCGGTGCTCTGTACGCCCGGTGCCGCGCAGGAAATCGAGCGCATCGGCGTCGACGGGGAAAAAGCCGCAGGTCGCGCCGTATTCGGGCGCCATGTTGGCGATGGTCGCGCGATCGGCGATCGACAGGTTGGCGAGGCCGGGGCCGAAGAACTCGACGAACCGGCCGACCACGCCGCGCTTGCGCAGCATCTGCGTCACCAGGAGCACGAGGTCGGTCGCCGTCACCCCTTCCGTCAGCTTGCCGCTCAGCTTCACGCCGACGACTTCGGGAAGCACCATCGAGTAGGGCTGGCCGAGCATCGCGGCTTCCGCCTCGATGCCGCCGACGCCCCAGCCGAGCACGGCGAGCCCGTTCACCATGGTCGTGTGGGAGTCGGTGCCGACCAGCGTGTCGGGATAGGCGATTTCCGCCTTCACGGTCTTGCCGTCGACCTTAGCCTCGCCTTTGGAGGTCCACACCGTCTGCGACAGATATTCGAGATTGACCTGGTGGCAGATGCCGGTCCCCGGCGGCACCACGCGGAAGTTCTGAAACGAGAGCTGCGCCCATTTGAGAAAGCGGTAGCGCTCCTGGTTCTGCCGGTACTCCTCCGCCACGTTCTTCTTGAACGCGTCGTTGGTGCCGAAAAAGTTGACGAGCACCGAGTGGTCGATGACGAGGTCGACCGGAACCAGCGGATTGATCTTTTTCGGGTCGCCGCCGAGGTTCTTCATGGCGTCGCGCATGGCGGCGAGATCGACCACCGCCGGCACGCCCGTGAAGTCCTGCATCAGAACGCGCGCCGGCCGGAACGGGATTTCACGCTCGGACGTCTTGGTCTTGAGCCACTGGGCGACCGCCTGGATGTCCTCCTTGGTGACGGTTTGCCCGTCCTCGTGGCGCAGCAGATTCTCGAGCAGCACCTTCATCGAGAAGGGGAGCCGCGAAATGCCCTTCAGGCCGTTCTTTTCGGCGGCCGGCAGGCTGTAATAGACATAATTCCGGTTGCCGACTTTGAGGGTCCGGGTGCACTTGAAGCTGTCGATCGAGGTCATGGCGCGATGTTCCATTCCGGCCGAAAGGCAGCCGGATTGCCTTTCTCATATATCGTCGGGGTGCCGCTTGGTTCACCCGCTTGAGACGCGCCGGACGCGCTTTTTTCGCCGGCCGGCAGGCTTTGTCATGGGGCTTATAAGAGCTTTTCTTCCGTTCTGCTATACGACTTCTAAACAGCGGATTCGATGCAACGTCTAGTCTGAGCGCGAACGATCCATGCCGTTTCCAGGTGATCAATTCGTAGGCCCTTGGGGGCGCCGGCGGCCGGATCGCACGGGACGGAGGGCGGCTGGCCCGGCCCCCGGCCGCACGCCGTCCAGGCGCTCGCCGGCATCGGTGAGGAAAAGGCCCGGCGAGACCTCCCGATGGAGCTGATCGGGGAGGACCTCGTCTGCGTGCGCGGCGGACGCGAGGTTTTCTCCGGCCTCGGCTTTCGCGTCCGCGCGGGGGAAGCGCTGCTCCTGACGGGCCCCAACGGGGCGGGAAAAAGCTCGCTGCTGCGCCTGATCGCCGGGCTGCTGCGACCGGCCGCCGGCCGGATCGCGCTCACCGGCGGCGACGCCGAGCTGAGCATGGCGGAACAAGCCCATTATCTCGGCCACCAGGACGCCCTGAAACCATCCCTGACCGTCGGCGAGAACCTGCGGTTCTGGGCGGATTTTCTCGGCGGCGGCAGCGGTGTCCTGACGGATGCCCTCGCCGCCGTCGGGCTCGAGGAGCTGGCCGACCTTCCCGCCGGCTACCTCTCGGCCGGCCAACGGCGGCGTCTCTCGCTTGCCCGGCTGATCGCGGCGCCGCGGCCGCTCTGGCTGCTCGACGAACCGACCGCAGCCCTCGATACCACCGCGCAGGGACGGCTGGCCGACCTCATGCGCGCGCACCTCGCCGGCCGTGGCCTCATCATCGCCGCCACCCACGGGCCGCTCGGGCTCGACGCAGCCCTCGGTCTGCGCCTGGGAGCGTCTTCGACCCCTGTAGCGGAAGCCGCCCCTTGACCGCGCTCCGCGCCCTGCTCCTTCGCGACATGCGCATCGCCATCCGGATCGGCGGCGGGGCGATGATGGCCGTCCTGTTCTTTCTGGTGGTGGTGGTCCTCACCCCCTTCGCGCTCGGGCCGGATACGGCGTTACTACAACGAGTCGGACCGGCGATCCTGTGGATCGGCGCCCTGCTCGCCTCCCTGCTCGCGCTCGACCGGCTGTTCGCCGCCGACCAGGAGGACGGATCGCTCGACCTGATCCTGATGGCGCGCACGCCGATGGAACTCGCCGCCGCCGCGAAGGCGCTGGCGCACTGGCTCACCACCGGCCTTCCGCTGGTGCTGGTCACTCCTGTCCTCGGGCTGTTTCTCAATCTCGAGCCGGCAGCGACCGGAGCGGTGATGCTCACTTTGCTGGCGGGCACCCCGGCCTTGACCTTCATCGGCCTGATCGGGGCCTCGCTCGCGGTCGCGCTACGCCGCGGCGGCCTGCTCCTGCCGGTTCTGGTGCTGCCGCTGACGGTGCCGGTGCTGATTTTCGGGGTCGCGGCCTCCAACGCCGCCATCGTCGGGCCGGTGCCGTTCGGAACGCCGTTCACGCTCCTGTGCGCGATCACGCTGATGAGCCTCGTCGTCGGCCCGTTCGCGGCGGCGGCCGCCCTCCGGCAAGGACCGGAGTAGGCGATCGCGGCAGTTTCCGTACAACTGCCGCATTGCGCGCCCATTCCGTGCGGACTAAGACAAGGCCGATCATGGCGCTGATTGATTTCGCCAATCCGACCCGGTTTCTGAACCTCGTCGATCGCGTGTTACCCTGGCTCGCCGGCGCGACGGCGCTCGCCTTCGCGATCGCGCTCGTGCAAGTTTACGGCGCGCCCGACGACTATCAGCAGGGCGCGACCGTCAAGATCATGTTCCTGCACGTGCCCGCTGCCTGGCTCGCCATGTTCTGCTGGGGGCTGATGAGCGTCGCTTCGATCGGCACGCTGGTATTCCGCCACCCGCTCGCCGACGTCGCCGCAAAGACGGCGGCGCCGCTGGGGGCTGCGTTCACCTTCATCTGCCTGGCGACGGGGTCGCTGTGGGGCCGCCCGATGTGGGGCGCCTACTGGGTGTGGGACGCCCGGCTCACCTCGGTGTTGGTGCTGTTCATCATGTATCTCGGGCTGCTTGCGCTGTGGCGCAGCGTCGATGACCCGAGCCGCGCCGGCCGCGCCGCCGCGATCCTGACCCTGGTCGGGGCGATCAACCTGCCGATCATCAAGTTCTCGGTCGACTGGTGGAACACGCTGCACCAGGGCTCGTCGGTCGTGCGCCTCGACGGGCCGGCGATCCATCCGACCATCCTGGCGCCGCTGCTCACGATGGCGGTCGCCTTCACCCTGCTGTTCGTCACGCTTCACCT
>JAEULX010000256.1 GCA_016793685.1 Bradyrhizobiaceae bacterium | reverse complement strand
GCCTCGCGCTCGCCCTTCTGCACCATCTGTACGATGCGGCGGAATTCGGGGATCTCGAGCCCGGTTTCGGCCGCGAGCGCGTGGATGTCGGCGCGGATTTCCTTGAGGCGGTCCTTCTCGCGCGCGACCACGCTCTTCCAGCCCTTGGCGGAGAGCTTGGAGACGCGGTTGAGCCAGCGCGGGTCGAGCTCGGAGCCCTGGTAATTCCTCAGGAAGTCCTCGCGCACGACGCCGTGGCTTTCGGCCAGCCGCATCAGCCGGCCCTCGTAGCCGACCAGGCGTTTGTTGATGTCGTAGAGCTGCTCGACCAGGGAATCGATGCGCGCCTGGTTCAGCCGCAGCGACTTCACCTCGGCGATCAGATCCTCTTTGAGCTTCTTGTATTTGCGTTCCTGCGCGGGCGAGAGCGACTCGTTCTTGAGCTTGCTCTCGACGTTCTGCTCCTGCAGGCGGCGCAGCTTCTTGTAATGGTCGGCGACGGTGTCGAAGGTCTCGACCACCTTCGGCTTCAGCTCGGCTTCGATCGCGGCAAGCGACATCGAGCCGTCGAGATCGTCCTCGTCGAGGTCGCCCTCGCCGAGCGCGCTGTCGGGATTCTCGTCCTCGCCGTCGGGATCGTCCTGTTTGAACGTGCGCGCGGCGGGCGCAACCGGCGGCGCAGCCGGCTTGGGAGCGGGCGCACCGGCCGCAAGCGGCGGCGAGCCGACAGCCTGGCCGGTGCCGCCGGGCGCGGCGCCGGGATTGGGCACGCCGAGCGCGGCGCCTTCTTCGCCCGGGGCGAGCGCGCCGGGCGCGCCGACGCCCTTGGCTTCGGGGCCCGAATAGGTGGCTTCGAGGTCGATGATGTCGCGCAGGAAAACTTTGCCGAGGTTGAGTTCGTCGCGCCAGATGATGATCGCCTGGAAGGTGAGCGGGCTCTCGCACAGGCCGGCGATCATGGCTTCGCGGCCCGCCTCGATGCGCTTGGCGATCGCGATTTCGCCCTCGCGCGAGAGCAGTTCGACCGAGCCCATCTCGCGCAGATACATGCGCACGGGGTCGTCGGTGCGCTCGCCGGGCTCCGCCCGTTCGGTCTTGGCCGGCGTCGAGCGAACGACCTCGATCAGCTCGCCTTCGCCCTCGTCGTCGTCGGCCTCCTGCGCCTCTTCCCCGGCTTCTTCGGTCTCGGTCTCCTCCTGCTCGACGACGTTGATGCCCATCTCGTTGAGCATCGCGAACACGTCCTCGATCTGGTCCGAGGTGACTTCCTCGGAGGGGAGGACGGCGTTGATCTGATCGTGGGTGACGTAGCCGCGCTTCTTGGCGAGCTTGATCATCTTGCGGACGGCGGCATCCGACAGGTCGAGCAGCGGCAGCGGCGCATCCGGCGTCTCAGGCGTTTCCTTCTCCGACATCTCGTCTTTTTTGTCTTTCACGACCTTGTCCTTCGGGGTCGCTTTCGCCTTGATGGTGGTAGTGGTCGCCATGAAAACTCCTAGGGCCGGATACGCGGACGAGGCCCTCGTTCTGTTGCGGGGCGGACGGCCCAATAAGGGTGGCCTGTGTAACGCCCCGCGAATCGTCGATTCGTTCGAACTGAGGGCGTCAGGCGTGCACGGCCTCGCATCGACCGTCCCTCCAGGTTTCCCCGCTGCGTCCCGGCTGCGCCGAAAACGTATTCGCCCTCAAACCCTTACCGCGGAGCCGCGGCTCCCCGGCGCGATACCCGAAGCACCATGGGCATCGGCGCCCGCCGCGAACACGACGGCGCCGCGCTAAAGACCACGCCCTGGCCGTCCCGACAAGGCCCCAAATCCTTCGATCGAGGCTTCTGTTCCCTCGATCGCGGCGAGTCGGCCCCGAACATCGAGCAACCAAGCAAAATTTCGCTCGCTCGGCTCTTCACCCAGCGCGCGCTCTGCTTCCTTCAACTCCCTATTTAACGTTCGGTTCTTGTGATGCAAGGTGAGAACATGGCGCCACCATTGGCCGACATCTTCGGCGGCGGCGCCTTGGCGGGCGGGCCAGTCGGCAAGATGCGTCAAGGTCGCTTCGATGCGCGCGACCACCGGGCCGAGTTCCTGTTCCGCGATCATCGTCCTGAAATCGCCCTCAACCTCCCGGTGTGCGGCAGCATCGAGAATCGCCTGACGAAGCCGGTTCGTGTCGGGATGCGCAAGATCGATCTCGGCGAACTCCTCGGCATGCTGGTCGAGGAGCCAGGGATGGTTGAGCACGGTGAGCAGTATCAACGCTTCGCGCGCCGGGAGCGCCGAGCGGGAACCGCGCACGATGGGGCTGGTGGATAGGCGCGGGCTCAACGCGCCCCGCCAAGCCGCGGCGGTTGCGGCCGTGGCGGCCCGCCCCGACGGATTGCGCTCGCGGTTGCGTCCGGGCGTGCCGGCGCGCTCTCGGAAGAACTGGCGCGGCCCGGTCCGCGGCTCGGGCGATAGCAGGCTGCGCAATCGCGCCTGGAGTTCCTGGCGGTAGTGCCGCCGCACCCCCTCATGCGCGATGCCGGCCGTGAGTTCGGTGAGCCGCGCTTCCAGATGCGCCCGCCGCTCCGGGGTATCGAGCCGGCTCGTTTCGATCTCCCGCATCCACAGCACTTCGGCGAGCGGCCGGGCGCCCGCGAGCACGTCGCCCATCGCCGCGGGCCCGCCGGTGCGGATGAAATCGTCGGGGTCATGCCCCTGCGGCAGGGACGCGAAGCTCAGGCTCTTGCCGGGCTGCAACAGCGGCAGTGCGAGGTCGACGGCGCGATAGGCCGCGCGCTGGCCGGCGGCGTCGCCATCGAACAGGAGCACCGGCTCGTCGGCCAGCCGCCACAGGATCGCCAGTTGATCCTCGGTGAGCGCGGTCCCGAGCGGGGCGACGGTCGCCGGAAACCCGGCGGTCGCCATCGTGATCACGTCGATATAGCCCTCGACCACGATCAAAGGCGCGCCGCCATGCGCGGCCGTGCGCGCCATCGCGCCGTTGTAAAGGTTCCCGCCCTTGTGAAAGAGCGGCGTTTCCGGCGAGTTGAGATATTTCGCCGGCGCATCCTTATCGAGCGCGCGCCCGCCGAAGGCGATGAGCCGGCCGCGCAGGTCGGCGATCGGAAACATCACGCGGTCGCGGAAGCGGTCGTACGGGACCGGCACTTCCTCGCCGGCGACCAGCAGGCCCGCCTCCACCATGGCCTCGACGGAGACGCCCTGAGCGCCCAGATGCTCCTTGAGCGCGAACCTTTCCGGCGGCGCATAGCCGATCCGGAACTTGAGTTGCGTCGCCGGATCGATGCCGCGGTCGGCGAGGTAGCCGCGCGCCTTGGCGCCGGTGCGGGCGGCCAGCGTCGCCTCGAAGAACTTCGCCGCAAGCTCGACGACGTCGTGCAGGGTGCGGCGGTGCACGGCCTGGGCTTCGGCCTCCGGCGAGGCTTTGGGAACCGGCACGCCCGCCATGGCGGCGAGCCGCTCCACCGCCTCGGGGAAGGACACCCCTTCGGTCGCCATGACGAAATCGAAGATGTTGCCGTTGCGGCCGGACGAGAAGTCGAACCACATCGCCTTCTGATCGTTGGCGAAAAACGACGGCGTCTTCTCCCGGTTGAAGGGCGACAGCCCCTTCCATTCGCGCCCGGCCTTCTTCAGCTTCACGCGCCGGCCGACCACCTCCGAAACGGGGAGGCG
>JAEULX010000254.1 GCA_016793685.1 Bradyrhizobiaceae bacterium | reverse complement strand
GACCCCTTTTTCCACCGTGTGCCCGATGTCGTGAAGCTTGAGGTCGACGAAGACCTGCCGGCCTTTCCAGATGAGCTTTTCGGCGAGCGCGAGCCCGCCGGCGAAGGCGAGCTGGTAGCCGATCTTATAAAACGTGACGGTCTCGCCCAGGCGCTCGACCACCGCCTCCGCCGCCTCGACGGAGGGTAGATCAAGGGCGACGATCAATCGGTCGCGCGGATTTTCCATGTCCCATTCCCTGCGCTCGCGCCGCCCCGGCTGGGCGCGAGAACCTCACGATTGCACAAATTAATGACACGTCAGCCGCTCCGCCGCAGCCGATCCCGCCGCGCGGCGTTGCGGCAGCCGAGCATATCTTTGAGCGGAATCCAAACGGGTCGCGGCGCGCCCCGCATCCCCGGAATGTCCCGCGCCGGCTGTGCGGCGGCGCGTCAGTCCCGGCGATATACCCAGACGCGTGCGGGCGGCAGGTTCAGCCAGATGCGCTCGGAGGCCTCGACGCGGACATTCACCAGCGAGCGCGCGATCGGCGGAACCACGGCATAGGTGAACTGCACGAAGGGCGCGCCCGGCCACAACAGATCGAAGGCCTCGTTCAGGAGCCGCAGCCGTGTCTGCAGCGGCTTGGTGAACAGCGGCAGACCGGAAACGACGGCGGCCGCGCGGCCATGGGTCAGGCTGCCCAACAGCCGGCGCACATGATAGGCGTCGCCTTGAATGACCGTGGCCTTCGGGTAGCGCTTGCGCAGCAGCCGGCAGAAATTGGGGTTGAACTCGACCAGGACCAGCCGCCGCTCGTCCACGCCGTGGACGATCAGCGCCTCGGTGATCGGGCCCGTGCCGGGTCCCAGTTCGATGACCGGACCTTTGAGGCAGCGATCGACGAAGCTCGCCATAGTGCGCGCGAGCAGCTTGCTCGACGGCATGACCGCGCCGGTCGACAGCGGCTTCTCGAACCATGAGCGAATGAACCGCACATCGTCGTCGATGCGCTGGTTCTTGGTTCGAACAACTCCTAATTCGGACTGAAATGGCATCTCGTCGGGGGGACAGGTAACGAATGTGACAAAATTCCGTCACGGAACCGTCACCGGCGTATAGCGGCGGCGGCCTGCGGTCAATACCGCTCACGCCGACCCTGCCCTATTTCCGAAGAACTCCTTGACCCGGCCAAAGAAACCGGCCGACTCCGGATGCGTTTCGGTCGAGGACAAGGTCTCGAATTCCGCCAGGAGCTCGCGCTGGCGCTTGGTGAGCTTCTGCGGGGTCTCGACGATCACCTGCACGTACATGTCGCCCATCTGCTTGGAACGGAGCACCGGCATGCCCTTGGCGCCGAGGCGGAACCGCCGGCCCGACTGGGTTCCCTCCGGGACCCTTACGCGCGTCTTGCCGCCGTCGATCGTCGGCACTTCGAATTCGCCCCCGAGCGTGGCCGTGACCATGGAAATCGGCACGCGGCAGTGCAGGTCGGCGCCATCGCGCTGGAAGAAATCGTGCGCGGTGAGCGAGAGGAAGATGTAGAGATCGCCCGCCGGCCCGCCGCGCAGGCCGGCTTCCCCTTCGCCGCCGAGCCGGATACGCGTGCCGTCCTCGACGCCGGGCGGGATATTGACGGACAGAGTCCGTTCGCGCGTGACGCGGCCCGCGCCGGCGCAGGCCGGGCACGGATCGTCGATCACCTGGCCGCGGCCCTGGCAGGCGAGGCAGGTGCGCTCGAGCGTGAAGAAGCCCTGCGCGTGGCGCACGCGGCCATAGCCCCCGCAGGTCGGGCACGGCTTGGGCTTGGTGCCGGACTTCGCGCCGGTTCCGGAGCAGACCTCGCAGGTCATGGAGGTCGGAATGCGCACCTCGGCCGCCTTGCCGTGGTACGATTCCTCCAGGGTAATTTCCATGTTGTAGCGGAGATCGGCCCCGCGCTCGCGGCCGGTGCCCCGGCCCTGGCGCCGGCCCATGCCGAAAAAGTCGTCGAAAATATCGGCGAAAGTCGAGGCGAAATCGGCCCCGAAACCGGCCGGGCCACCGCCCATGCCCTGCTCGAACGCGGCGTGGCCGTAACGGTCATAGGCCGCGCGCTTGTCGGGGTCCTTGAGAACCTCGTACGCCTCGTTGATTTCCTTGAAGCGCTGCTCGCAGTGCTTGTCCCCCGGATTGCGGTCGGGGTGATGCTTCATCGCGAGCTTGCGGTAAGCCCCCTTGAGGTCCGAATCGCCCGCGCCGCGCTGAACGCCGAGCACGTCGTAATAATCACGCTTGGACATGCCCCCTCACTCCTGTCTCGGGCTCACTCTCCCTTCGCGGGAGAGGCCGCCGAGCGAACCCTGGCAAGAGACGGCGAGGCTTACGAATCTGCATTACCGCGGCGAATGATCGTACAACAACCCCTCACCCCAGGCCCTTCGCATCTCTTCGGGACCACCCTCTCCCCCGCGCGGAGGAGAGGGCGACCCTAGCGTCAGGCCGACTTCTTGTTCTTCTTGTCGTCGTCCACTTCGGTGAACTCGGCGTCGACGACGTCTTCCTTCTTGGCGCCTCCGCCGGCTTCGCCGCCGGAGCCGCCGCCACCTTCCTGCGACTGCTTGTACATCGCTTCCCCGAGCTTCATCGAAGCCTGGGCGAGCGTGTTGGTCTTGGCCGCGATCGCATCGGCGTCATCGCCCTTGAGCGCTTCCCGCAGGTCGCTCATCGCGTCCTCGATCATGCGCCGCTCGTTCTCGGCGATCTTCGAGCCGTGTTCGGCCAAGGCCTTCTCGGTCGAGTGGACAAGCGCCTCGGCGTGATTCTTCGCCTCGACGGCAGCCTTGCGCTTCTTGTCCTCCTCGGCGTGCGATTCGGCGTCCTTGACCATCCGGTCGATGTCGGTCGGCGAGAGGCCGCCCGACGCCTGGATGCGGATCTGCTGCTCCTTGGCGGTCGCCTTGTCCTTCGCCGACACGTTGACGATGCCGTTGGCGTCGATGTCGAACGACACCTCGATCTGCGGCACCCCGCGCGGCGCCGGCGGAATGCCGACAAGGTCGAACTGCCCGAGCAGCTTGTTGTCGGCCGCCATTTCGCGCTCGCCCTGGAAGACGCGGATGGTGACGGCGTTCTGGTTGTCCTCCGCAGTGGAGAACACCTGGCTCTTCTTGGTCGGGATCGTGGTGTTGCGATCGATGATGCGGGTGAACACCCCGCCCAAGGTCTCGATGCCGAGCGACAGCGGCGTGACGTCGAGCAGCAGCACGTCCTTGACGTCGCCCTGCAGCACGCCCGCCTGAATCGCCGCGCCGACCGCGACCACCTCGTCCGGGTTGACGCCCTTGTGCGGGTCCTTGCCGAAGAACTGACGCACCACCTCCTGCACCTTCGGCATGCGGGTCATGCCGCCGACGAGCACCACCTCGTTGATCTCGCCCGCGGACAGGCCCGCATCCTTGAGGGCGAGCCGGCACGGCTCGACCGTCTTCTGGATCAGGTCGTCGACCAGCGCCTCGAACTTGGCGCGGGTGAGCTTCATGGTGAGGTGCTTCGGCCCCGACGCGTCCGCGGTGATGTAGGGCAGATTGATTTCGGTCTGCGAGGTCGAGGACAGCTCGATCTTGGCCGCTTCCGCCGCTTCCTTGAGCCGCTGAAGCGCGAGCTTGTCACGCCGCAGGTCGATGCCCTGCTCCTTCTGGAACTCGTCGCACAGATAGTTGACGAGGCGCATGTCGAAGTCCTCGCCGCCGAGGAAGGTATCCCCGTTGGTCGACTTCACCTCGAACACGCCGTCGCCGATCTCGAGAATCGAGATGTCGAACGTGCCGCCGCCGAGGTCGTACACGGCGATCGTCCCGGTCTTTTCCTTGTCGAGGCCGTAGGCGAGCGCCGCCGCCGTCGGCTCGTTGATGATGCGCATCACCTCGAGCCCGGCGATCTTGCCCCCGTCCTTCGTCGCCTGGCGCTGCGCATCGTTGAAGTAGGCGGGAACCGTGATGACGGCCTGCGTCACCTTCTGCCCGAGATAGGATTCCGCCGTCTCCTTCATCTTCTGCAGGATGAAGGCGGAAATCTGCGACGGCGAATAAGTCTTGCCGTCCGCCTCCAGCCACGCGTCGCCATTGCTCGCGCGGACGATCTTGTAGGGGACGAGCTTCTTGTCCTTCTCGACCATCGGATCGTCGTAGCGACGCCCGATCAGCCGCTTCACCGCGAAAAACGTCTTCTCCGGATTGGTGACAGCCTGGCGCTTCGCCGGCTGGCCGACCAGCCGCTCGCCGTCGTCCGTGAATGCGACGATCGAGGGAGTGGTGTTCCGTCCTTCCGAATTTTCGATAACCTTCGGCGTCTTGCCTTCCATGACGGCAACGCAAGAATTCGTGGTGCCGAGGTCGATACCGATGACCTTGCCCATGGTCTTATCCTTTCCTTTCAGCAGGCCGGCCGAGCCTTGTCAGCACCCGGGAGCGTCCGCAGGCCTCGCGCCTTTGGATGCCTTGGTCCGGCCCCTAAACGTCTTGATCCGCCGCCCCCGGCGGGTTCAAAAGCTCATATAGGAGTGCGCCCTAGGCCCGCAAGACAGCGATGCGCGCCTATTGAGGCCGTGCACAGGAGCGAATCCGTTCCAATAGAATTGGAATTCGCTCCATTCATCCTTGATTGGTCGCATTTTCTGCGGCGGACCGGCTCCCAATCCCGGATCAAGTCCGAGGGCGTTCTTCGCCGGAAAATGCTCTGAACATTCTTGGAACATTCTTGGCTCGCGCCCGCCCGGCGGCCGCGCCGCGTTAGCAAAGCATTAACGAAAGGCATGCAATACGCAACGCGGCTGCGGTCCGGCTCAGGCACAGCCCGTCTCGACGGGGAGCCGGGCCGCGCCCAGGCTACGCCGAGGCCCGAGCGATCGGACCTCGGGACCCCTCGGCTGACGCACATCGGACGGTCGTGGCTGATGGGAGAGCCGCGGGTTCCTGTGGATGGCGCGACGGGGAGCCGGGGCGAACCGAAATTCCACTCAGAGATATCGGCGCAG
>JAEULX010000231.1 GCA_016793685.1 Bradyrhizobiaceae bacterium | reverse complement strand
TGCCTCCTTCAGCGCAGGCGCGTCGTTGCTGCCGTCGCCGGTCAGGGCGACGATATGGCCCTGGCGCTGCAACGACTCGACGAGGCGCAACTTGTGTTCGGGGTCGACGCGGGCGAAGACCCGCACCGTTTCAACGACCGCGTCGAGCGCTGCGTTGTCCATTGTGCGAAGTTCGGCGCCGGTGACTAGACGCGTGCCCGGCTCCAGGATGTCGAGTTCGCGGGCGATCGCTTCGGCCGTAGCGGGGTGGTCTCCGGTGATCATGACGGTGCGAATATGCGCGCGGCGGGCCGTGGCGACCGCTTCCTTCACCTCCGCGCGCGGCGGATCGATCATGCCGACAAGACCGAGCAGCACCAGATCGTCGGTGGTGCTTTCGGGAAGTTCGATGCGGAGGCTGCGGTCGGCGGCCACTGCCGCGAGATCGATGCCGAGGTCCGCGGCCGGCACGGCGCGCGCGGCGACGGCCAGCGTGCGCAACGCCTGTCGCGCCAGTTCGTCGTTGCGCTGCGCAAGTTTTTGCCAAGCCGCGACGCTGAGCGGAACCACTTTCCCGCGCACCAGCACGCGGCGACACCGGGCAAGCAGAATTTCCGGGGCTCCCTTGACAAAGACGCGCACGTTATCGGCGCCGGCGCGGTCGAGATGGACCGTCGTGTGGCTCTTGCGTTCGGAGGTAAAGGGAATTTCCGCGATACGCGGGAGGGCGGTCAGGTCGCTTTCCGTCATCCCGAATTTGGCGGCGGCCACGATCAGGGCGCCTTCGGTCGGATCGCCTTGCACGCGCCAGCGCCCGGAGTCGTTGGTGAGTGCGGCGTCATTCGCCAGCGCTGCGGCCCGGAGCGTCTGCTCGACCGCGTCGCGGACGTGTGGCTCGTTTTCGAGGGGGGCGCCGGCGATGGTGAATTCGCCTTCGGGGGCGTAGCCGCTGCCTCCCACATCGATCAGCGTATCGGCGGTGAAGATGGCGCGCACGGTCATTTCATTGCGCGTCAGCGTGCCGGTCTTGTCCGAGCAGATCACCGTTGCTGCGCCCAGCGTCTCGATGGCCGCCAGCTTGCGCACGATGGCATGCGCCGCCACCATGCGCCGGACGCCGAGGCTCAGACCGACGGTCACGATCGCCGGCAACGCCTCCGGAATAGCCGCGACTGCGAGCGCCACGGCGAACAGGAAAAGGCTGAGCACGACGTTCAGCGTCAGCGTGGTGGTGCTGAGCAGTCCGGTCGCGAACACGGCCGCACAAATCGCGAGCATGACCACGGTCAGGCGCTTGCCGGTGCGATCGAGTTCCTGCTGAAGCGGCGTAGGGACGCGCTCCGCTGCTTCGAGCATCCCGGCGATGCGGCCGACTTCGGTCGACATGCCGGTCGCGACGACGACCGCGCGGCCGCGCCCATAGGTCGCGACGGTGCCGGCATAGAGCATATTGCGGCGGTCCCCGATGCCGACATCGGCGTCGATCGGATGGGTGTCTTTGGCGACGGGCATGCTTTCGCCCGTCAACGGCGCCTCGTCGGCATGCAGATTCGCCTGCTCGATCAGGCGGGCGTCGGCGGGGATTCGGTCGCCGGCTTCCACCAGCAGAATGTCGCCGGGCACGATGTCCCGAGCGGGAACGCGCTGGCGCTCGCCGTCGCGCACCAGGGTGGATTCAGGCGCGGCCAGCGCCATCAAGGCCCGCACCGACTGCTCGGCGCGGGTCTCCTGGACGAAGCCGAGCAGGGCATTGAGGATGACGATCGCAAGGATGACGATGGCCTCGTAGGGCAGCGCCGTCTCCCGCGGCTCTTGCAGCAGCCACTCGGCGACCGAAATCACGGTGGCCGCGAGCAGAATGATCACCAGGAAATTGGCGAACTGATCGAGCAGGTGCCGCCACCAGGGGGTCGGCGGTGCGCTCTTGAGCTGATTTGGGCCATATTGCGAGAGGCGGCGGTCGGCTTCGTCGCAGCTGAGCCCGGCTGCCGCATCGGAGGCAAGAGCCGAAAGAACGGCATCGATGCGATCGCGGAAGGGTGGCAGCATGGCGTTCATCCGTGTGTCTCTCAACGCGAGGGTTCGCGGCGGATGATATGTCAGTATGGCAGACAGAATCCGCGCCAGCTTGCCGCAGCGATTCGACGAACGTCCGGCGTGGCGCGTTCAATATGCTTCGAGCGTGCAGAGATAAACGCTCGACGCGCAATTATGCGCGAGGCCGAGACTGCTCGGATTCGCAGCAATCACCGCAAATCGTCCCGGTAAGCCTTGCTTCTGACCGGCTCTCGCGTTAGAAAAATCCCGCAATCGGATTTTGGCCGTTCCGGCCGTTGGGCGTTGATGACGCTGTCGCTTCGGATCTCCCCAAAACCCGGCTTGTTGCGGCAATTGCAGGAGACTGCAGTTGTCGTTCGTTTCTTCAGACTGACTTAGGAGGCCGACGATGCAAAAAGGCACCGTCAAGTGGTTCAACCCGACCAAGGGCTATGGGTTCATCCGTCCGTCGACTGGCGAGAAGGACGTTTTCGTCCACATCTCGGCTGTCGAGCGTGCCGGTCTCAGCACCCTGAATGAAGGACAGGTGGTCGAGTACGAACTCGTCACCAACCGCGGCAAAACCTCCGCGGAGAACCTGAAGGTCGCGTAATGCGACGAGCCGGCTAACACCGGCTTTGCGGGTGCTTGCCCGTAGCCCCCGGTTCCGACCGGGGGTTTTTTATTGTGCCGGACGCATCGCGCCGTCGGCGCTTGACCGCGCGGCGACGCGTCACGGCGACGGCGAGATCAGCATTTCGGCGCGGTCGCCCGCGCCGGCGACGTTGCAGCGTCCGTCGACCACCGAGAGGCGATTCTCCGCGAGCCAGCGCAGGGCGAGCGGATAGATGCGATGCTCGGCGACGAGCACGCGCGCCGCCAGCGTGTCGGGTGTGTCATCGTCGCGCACCGGCACCGCCGACTGGACGATGATGGGTCCGGAGTCCATCTCGGGAACGACGAAATGCACGGAGGCGCCGTGCACCTTCACCCCCGCGGCGAGCGCGCGCTCATGGGTGTCCAGCCCCTTGAACGCAGGCAGCAGGGCAGGGTGGATGTTGATCATCCGCTCCCGCCAGCGCGTTACGAACCACGGCGTGAACAGGCGCATGAACCCGGCAAGGCAGACGATATCAATCCTGTGCGACGCAAGCTCGGCGTCGAGCGCGCGCTCGAACGCCTCGCGATCCTTGCCGAAGGTCTTGTGATCGATCACGAGCGTCGCAATCCTTGCCGCCTTCGCCCGCGCAAGCCCCGCAGCGTCCGGACGATTGGAAACGACGAGCGCGATCTCGGCGGGGTAGTCAGGATCCGCGGCAGCCGAAATCAGCGCCGCCATGTTCGACCCGCGGCCCGAAATCAGGATGGCGACGCGCTTGCGCTGCATGGTCCTCTCCCGAGGCTTTCACGTTCCGAAGGAGAGGCGCCCGCGATAGGCGACCCGCTCGCCGCTCGCCTCGACCACGGCGCCGAGCGGAATGACGCTGTGGCCGGACTGCGCGAAGGCGGCCGTAGCAGCCGCCGCCCGGTCGGACGCGACGATCGCCACCATGCCGATCCCGCAATTGAAGGTGCGCAGCATTTCCGCCTCGGCAATGCCGCCGGATTGAGCGAGCCATTGAAACACCGGCAGGAGCGGCAGGCGTTCGAGATCGATCCGCACCCCCAATCCTTGCGGCAGAACGCGCGGGATGTTTTCGGTGAGGCCGCCGCCGGTGATGTGGGCGAGGGCTTTTACCGCACCCGTGGCGCGGATTGCGGCGAGGCAGGCCTCGACATAGATCAGGGTCGGCGCGAGGAGCGCCTGACCGAGCGGGGTCGAAGCGTCGAAAGGCGCGGGATCGTTCCATCCCACTCCCTGCTGTTCCACGATGCGCCGCACCAGCGAAAAGCCGTTCGAATGGACTCCCGAGGACACGATCCCAAGCACGGCATCCCCGGCGACGGTGTCGGAGCGCGGCAGCAGTCCGTCGCGTTCGACCGCGCCGACGGCGAAGCCGGCGAGATCGTAGTCCCCCGGCGCGTAGATGCCCGGCATCTCCGCCGTCTCGCCGCCGATCAGCGCGCAACGCGCCTGGCGGCAGCCCGCCGCCACTCCCGCGACGACGCGCGCGCCGATCTCCGGGTCGAGCTTGCCGCAGGCAAAATAGTCGAGGAAAAACAGGGGCTCCGCCCCCTGTACGACGAGGTCGTTCACCGACATGGCGACGAGGTCGATGCCGATCGTGTCGTGCTGCCCGCTTTCGATCGCGATCTTGACCTTGGTGCCGACGCCATCGGTCGCCGCCACCAGGACCGGGTCCTTGAAGCCCGTCGCCTTGAGGTCGAACAATCCGCCGAAGCCGCCGATTTCCACGTTTGCGCCCGGCCGCGCCGTCGCCCGCACCAGGGGCTTGATCAGGTCGACCATCTTGTTGCCGGCATCGATATCGACGCCGGCGTCCGCATAGCTCAAGCTCGATTTGATGCCGTCGCGCATGGATATAGCCCGGTTGGAGGGCGGAAATGGGAGCTAGCGCGACAATCCTGATCGCAATATCAGAAGGTGTCTTGTCTAGCGTGACGTGAGGTCGGTTGATTGCAGTATGGGTGAGCCGGGACGAACATTCAGCCTTCCCAACCTTATCACGATCGGGCGCATTATGCTTGTTCCCGCTCTCGTCTGGGCGATTGCGGCGGGCGAAGCGGCGGTCGCGTTCGCGCTGTTCGTCGTCGCGGGCCTCAGCGACGCCGTCGACGGGTTTCTCGCGAAGCGGTTCGGCATGTCCACCAAGTTCGGCGCGTTTCTCGATCCCTTGGCGGACAAGGCTCTCATCATCTCGGTGTTCGTCGGACTCGGAATAGCGGGAGCGATCCCGCTGTGGCTGGTCGTCCTCGTCGTGTCCCGCGATATCCTGATCATCGGGGCGGTGACGCTGGCGCTATTGGTGGGCAAACCGGTCAAGATACGCCCGCTGAATGTTTCCAAGCTCAATACGGTGGCGCAAATCGTGTTCGCCAGCCTCGTTCTCGGCTCGCTGGCCTTCGATTTCAATGCGGGCCCTTTGCAGACAGTGCTGATGTTCGTCGTGGCGACGCTTACTCTCGTGTCGGTCGGATTCTACACGCGGGAATGGATTCGTCACATGAACACGCCGGAGCACGAGTTCGGCTGATGGGCGCGCGGGCACGAGAGCCGGTGCAGCTGACCCTGGCGCTCAGCCATCCCGCGAGTTTGGCGCGTGAAGATTTTATGGTGGGGCCATGCAACGCCGCGGCGCTCGACGCGATCGAGCGCTGGCCGGATTGGCCGGGAAGAACGCTCGCGCTGGTCGGGCCGCGCGGCTCCGGCAAAAGCCACCTCGCGGCCATCTGGGCGGCGCGCGCCGGGGCGCGGATGATCGCTGCGAGCGCGCTCGACGAGGCCGCAGCGCCGGCTGCGCTTGCGAGCGGGGCCGTCCTGGTGGAGGACGCCGCGGCGGGGGCGGTGAATGAGCGGGCCTTGTTCCATCTTCTCAATATCGCGCGCGAGGAGCAGGGCTACGTGCTGCTGACGGCGGAGAGTGCGCCCGCCACCTGGACCTTGCGGCTCGCCGATCTCGCGTCCCGCCTGCGCGCCGTGCCGGTCGTCACCATTGGGCCGCCCGATGACGCGCTGTTCCGCACGGTCTTGGTCAAATTGTTCGCTGACCGCCAACTGACCGTCGACGAGGCCTTGCTCGTTTATCTCGAACGCCGGGTCGAACGCTCGATCGTCGCCGCCCAGGCGGTCGTCGCCGCTCTCGACCGGGAAGGGCTGCGGCAACAGCGCCCCGTCACGCGCGCGCTGGCGGCGGAACTCCTGGACGCGACGAATGGCGGCTAGTGCCCCGATTCCGGCCGCTTCGGGCCTCGCCGGGCCTTCCTGCGGCATCCGGCGTCGTCGGCAGGTCATAGTTCCGGCCCGGTGATTCGGGATAAGCTCGGCGGCTCGCCGGGGCTGATTCCCATTCAGGCCTTGAAGGTAAAATCGATGGCAGATCGCAGACTGTCCGTTCTCTCAATCGAACCAGCGGAACCCGTCGAGCCTTTAGCCCCGCCGCCCCAACAGCCCGAACCGCCGATCAAGACGAGCTCCGACCGGTTTTTCAACCGCGAGTTGTCCTGGCTTCAGTTCAACCGCCGCGTTCTCGAAGAAGCGGAAAACCCGAGCCATCCGTTGCTGGAGCGGGTGCGGTTCCTGTCGATTTCCGCCAACAATCTCGACGAATTCTTCATGGTGCGCGTCGCCGGCTACATCGGTCAGGTCGAGGCGGGCATCGCGACAAAAAGCCCGGATGGACTGACCCCGAGCGAACAGCTCGCGCGCATCAACGAGGCGGTCGCCACGCTTGCCTTCGACCAGCAGCAGCGCTGGCGCGAGCTCAAGACGGATTTGGCCGGCGCCAATATCGTTTTCGTCGAAGCCGACTCCGTCAAGAAGGCCGACCGGCATTGGCTCGAGGACTATTTCCTGCACCGGATCTTTCCGGTGTTGACGCCGCTCGCCATCGATCCCGCGCATCCCTTTCCCTTCATTCCGAATTTCAGCTTCTCGCTGGCCCTGCAGCTGGGCCGCACCCATGACGGGCGCGCGCTGAACGCGCTCATCCGCGTGCCTCCCAAGGTGGAGCGGTTCATCAAGCTGCCGGGGGAAGGCGACGTCGTACGGCTGATCACGCTCGAACAGGTGATCGCCATGTTCGTGCCGCGCCTTTTCCCCGGCTATTCGGTCAAGGGGCAGGGCGGCTTCAGGGTGCTGCGCGACTCGGAAGTCGAAGTCGAGGAAGAGGCCGAGGACCTCGTGCGGCTGTACGAAACCGCGCTGAAGCAACGCCGGCGCGGCTCGGTGATCCGGCTCGAGGTCGAGGCGGCGATGCCGGCCGAGCTGCGCGCCTTCGTGCAGCGCGAACTCGCGGTCGAAGACAATGAGGTCTTCATCGTCGAGGGCGCGCTCGCGCTCTCCGAGCTTTCGCAGCTATCCTCCCTCAATCGTCACGATCTCGAATGGAAACCGTACAAGCCGCGGTTTCCCGAGCGCATCCGCGACCATGCCGGCGACTGCTTCGCCGCCATCCGCCAGAAGGACCTCATCGTCCACCATCCCTACGAATCGTTCGATGTGGTGGTGCAGTTCCTGCAGCAGGCGGCGCGCGACCCGGACGTGGTCGCCATCAAACAGACGCTCTACCGCACCTCGAAGGACAGTCAGATCGTACAGGCGCTGGCGGAAGCCGCCGAGCTTGGCAAGTCGGTCACGGCGGTGGTCGAGCTGAAGGCGCGCTTCGACGAAGAGGCGAACATCCGCTGGGCGCGCGACCTGGAGCGCGCCGGCGCACAAGTCGTATACGGGTTCTTCGAGCTGAAAACGCACGCGAAGCTCTCTCTCGTGGTGCGCCGCGAGAGCGGGTCGCCGTTGTCGTATGTCCATACCGGCACCGGCAACTATCACCCGGTGACCGCGCGCGTTTACACCGACCTGTCGTTCTTCACCGCCGATCCTGCGATCGCGCGCGACGTCGCCCGCATCTTCAATTTCATCACCGGCTATGCCGAGCCGGCCGGGCTCGAACGCATGGCGGTCTCGCCGGTCAATCTGCGCGGCCGCATCGTCGAGCATATCACGCAGGAGATCGCCCATGCCCGCGCCGGCCGGCCGGCGGCGATCTGGATGAAAATGAATTCGCTGGTCGATCCCGGCATCGTCGATGCGCTCTACGAGGCGTCCCAGGCGGGCGTGCAGATCGACCTCGTGGTGCGCGGCATCTGCTGCCTGCGGCCCGGCGTTGCCGGCCTGTCCGAGAACATCCGGGTCAAGTCGATCGTCGGGCGCTTCCTCGAACACAGCCGCATCTATTGCTTCGGCGGCGGCCACGGGCTGCCGCACGCGAAAGCGCATGTCTATATTTCGTCGGCCGACATGATGCCGCGCAATCTCGATCGCCGCGTCGAGGCGCTCTGTCCGATCATCAATCCGACGGTGCACCAGCAGGTGCTCGACCAGATCATGATCGCCAATCTGAAGGACAACCAGCAGAGCTGGACGCTCTTGCCGACCGGAGCATGGACGCGTATCAAGGTTGCAGCGGGCGAAGAGCCGTTCAACGCACACAAGTATTTCATGACCAATCCGAGCCTGTCCGGCCGCGGAAAATCGCTCAAGGAATCCTCGCCTCGCAGCCTTACGCGGCGGGGAGACCGTGGCTAGCCGCACACAGACCAGCCGCGGCGCCGCAAAAGGCCGTCTCGATCACGGCCCGCCGATCGCCGTCATCGACATCGGATCGAACTCGGTCCGTCTCGTCGCCTATGAGGGCCTGACGCGCAGCCCCACGCCGATCTTCAACGAGAAAGTTCTTGCCGGGCTCGGGCGCGAGGTGCAATCCACCGGCCTGCTCGCGCGCGACGCCGTCGAACGGGCGTTGGCGGCGCTGCGCCGCTTTCGCGCCCTCTGCGATACGATGGGCGCGCGCAAGCTGTGGATCCTCGCCACCGCGGCATGCCGCGACGCCATGAACGGCCCCGACTTCATCCGGGAGGCGGAGAAGATCTGCCGGGTGAAGATCGACGTGATCTCCGGCAAGCGCGAGGCGGAGCTGTCGGCGCTCGGCATCGTATCCGGCATCCATGACGCCGACGGGATCGTCGGCGACCTCGGCGGCGGATCGCTCGAACTCATCGACCTGCGCAATTCGCGCTGCCGCGCGGCCATCACTTTGCCGTTGGGCGGGCTCGCGCTCCAGGACATTTCCGAGAAATCGCTGAAGAAGGCCGAGAAAATCGTCACGCGGACGCTGGCCGACGTGCGCTTTCTCCCCACCGGAGCAGGGCGCGCGTTTTACGCCGTCGGCGGCACCTGGCGGGCGCTCGCCCGGCTGTACATGCGCCAGACGGGCTATCCGCTGCATGTCATGCACGGCTATGCGATCCCCGCGAAGGATGCGCTCGAATTCGTCCGTCTCGTCCGCCGCGTCAATCCCGAGATGCTGTCGCAGATCGAGTCCGTGACCGATGCGCGCCGGCCGCTGCTCGGCTACGCCGCGGTGGTGCTGGAGCACATCATCCGGCGCGCCAAGCCGCGCGAGATCGTCATCTCCGCCGCCGGAGTGCGCGAAGGCCTGCTTTATTCGCTTCTCGGCAAGACGGAGCAGAAGCGCGACGCGCTGCTGGCCGCGGCGCGCGACCTCAATGTGCTGCGATCACGCTCGCCGCAGCACGGCGAGGAATTGATCCGGTGGACCGACCGGTTCATGGCCTCGTCCGGGATCGACGAGACCCCGGAGGAAGTGCGCCTGCGCCACGCCGCATGCCTGCTGGCCGACATCGGCTGGCGCGCGCATCCCGACTACCGCGGCGAGCAGTCCCTCAACATCATCGCGCATGCGAGCTTCCTCGGCGTCGATCACCCGGGGCGCGCTTTTCTCGCGCTGGCCGTCTTCTTTCGTCATGTCGGGCTATGGGAAGGGGAACTGTCGCCGCATGTGCGGGAACTGGCGAGCGCGCGGATGATCGACCGGGCGCGCGTGCTCGGCGGCGCATTGCGGGTGGCCTATCTCGTCTCCGCCGCCATGCCCGGCGTGC
>JAEULX010000207.1 GCA_016793685.1 Bradyrhizobiaceae bacterium | reverse complement strand
TGCGGTGTTCGGACGGCGCGGTGCTGCTTGGTCCATTTCGTCTCACCGACATTCCGCCTCTGTACTGACCCGCGTTCCGCACGGTATGAATGGGCGCCGCAAGGCGTGCATCCCACAATACCGGCAGGGCGGATACGTCTTGAGCATTTTCCGGCGAAGTGGGACCCGGTTCGCCGGAGAAAATGCGACCACTCAAGGAGAACCGGAGTAAATTCCAATTCAACTTGATCGGAATTTGCTCTGGATGGAATTAGTACGGGGTCGCCCCCAACCATGTTGGGAGCGCCGCCCAAGAAAAAAATGGCTTTCGGGTTTTTGAATATGTAACCCGGCAGGTCAGCGCCTCGCCTCACCGCCCTTCGCGGGTCCAGGTGGCAGCGAGGCTGCCGAGCAGCAGCAGCAATCCGAGCAGGCCGGCGAACATCGGCAGCACGCCGACGCCGCGGACGATGCTTGCCTGGCGCATCTTCAAACCGATCCAGCCGTCGCCGTGGTACGTGTCGCTCGATCGCACGGCGACCACGCGCGGCACGTTGTCCTTGGCGCCCGCCGCCTCCGCGAGCCTGCGGGAATCCCCGCCCGTTTCATGCGCGAGCGGCGCCAGCGTCTCCGTCGTCGAAATGACTTCGGCGAATTCGCGCGGATTGGCCGGGCCGACATTGACCAGCGCCGTCAGCTTGCCGTCGCTCGCCCGCCACAGGCCGAGTTCGTTCGCCTCGATGCTCTTGCGCCAGATTCCCGGCTCGCTCATGTCGAGCGTCAGCGTGCGCGTTTCGCCCGATGGGGCGGTCAGCGTGACGGGACCCACCGTCTCGCCCATGGTCTGGCGCTGCACGACAAGGTCGCGCCCGTGCACAAACATGCGCAGCGCCTCTTCTTCGAGGTCGGGCTGCTTCATCAGCCAGTGCGACAGCCGGCGCAACAGGTCGATATGCGGTCCGCCGCCCTGGTAGCCGCGCGCCCATAGCCAGATCTGGTCGGAGAGCAGGAGCGCGACGCGCCCCTCGCCCTCGCGCGCCAGCACGAGCACCGGCTTGTTTTCCGGGCCCTGCATGACCGTCATCCCTTGATTGACGGTCGCGTCCACGAGTCGGAACCAGGGACTCCAGCGCGGCGGCGTCTCGTTCGCGCCGTCGAGCCCGCGCGTCACCGGGTGACGGCGGCCCAGCGCGCTCAGCTCGGGGCGGTAGGCCGCCTCGGTGACCTGTCCGCTCGGCTCGGCCGGCAACAGCGGCTCGAGCGGCGTATGCCACAGGCTTGTCGGCGACGCATAGTCGGGACCCGCCGCGATCAGCACCGCGCCGCCTTCGCGCACGTAGCGGGCGATATTGTCGAAATAGATGATCGGCAGCACGCCCTGACGCGCATAGCGGTCGAAGATGATCAGCTGGAATTCGTTGATCTTCTGCTGAAACAATTCGCGGGTCGGGAACGCGATCAACGACAGCTCGTTGATCGGCGTGCCGTCCTGCTTTTCCGGCGGGCGCAGAATGGTGAAATGGACGAGGTCGACATTGGCGTCGGACTTGAGCAGGTTGCGCCAGGTTCGTTCGCCCACATGCGGCTCGCCCGAAACCAGCAGCACGCGGAGCTTGTCGCGCACGCCCTCGATGGGGACGACCGCGCGATTGTTGAGTGGGGTCAGTTCGCCCTCGAGCGGCGAGGCTAGAATCTCGACGATGTTGGACCCGGCATGCGAGATCGGCACCTGCACCCGCACCTGCTCGCCCGAGCGCACGATGCGCCGTTCGAGCAGTTCGCCGTCACGGCTGATCAGCACTTCGGCCGGTCCGCGCGGCGCGCCCACATCCTCGATGCGGAATGAAACGGTCTGCTGCTGCCCGACGATGCCGAACCGCGGCGCGGAGACGAGCACCACCCGCCGGTCGCGTTCGCCGGGATGGCCGGTCACGAGCGCGTGCACGGGCGCGGTGAATCCGAGCCCGCTCGCGTCCGCCGGAACGTCATGCACGCGGCCATCGGTCAACAGGATCGCGCCCGCGACCTGTTCGGGCGGCACGTCGGCGAGCGCCTGCGTGAGCGCGGTGAACAGGCGCGTGCCGTCGCTCTCCCCATCCGACTGGCCGGCGTCGACCGTGCGCAGCTCCAGGCCGGGAATGCGGTTCAGGCGCTCGGTCAGCGCGGTCTGCGCGGCCGCGGTCTGGGCGGCGCGGTCGCCGAATTTCTGACTCGCGCTCTTGTCGACGACGAGCACGGCGACCGAAGGCAGCGGCTCGCGGTCTTCCCTTGTGAAGGAGGGGTTCGCGAGCGCGGCGATGATGAGGGCGAGCGCAAGCGCGCGCAGCAGCGCGCCGCGGCCGCGGGCGAGGAACAGCAGGACGACCACCGCCGCCGCGGCAGCGAGCGCGGCCCACAGCACATAGGTCGGAACGAGCGGCGCGAACGAAATACCGAAATTCACCTCACGCTCCTACTGGCCGAGCCGTTCGAGCAGGGCCGGAACATGCACCTGGTCGGCTTTGTAGTTGCCGGTCAGGGCGTACATCACGATGTTCACCCCGGCGCGGAAGGCGAATTCGCGCTGGCGCGGCTCGTTGGGAACGAGCGGCAGCAGTGCGAGCCCATCGGGACGCGTCGCCCAGGCGCCGGCGAAATCATTTCCGGTGATGATGATCGACGAGACGCCGTCGCCGGCGCGCGCCGGACGCTGCTCGGTCGCTTCATCGGACGCCGCCGGCATCGCCTCGACCCAAAGCCGGCCGTTGGTGAAACGGCCCGGGAAGTCGCGCAACAGGAAAAACGTCTTGGTCAGGACGTGCTCGGGCGGCGCCGGTTCGAGTTCCGGAATGTCGAGCGAAGAGAGGATCGCGCGCAGCGCCACCATTCCCGGCGTCTTGGTTTCGCCGCCCGGGCCGGGCGCCGCTTCCACCGCGTCGCGCGTGTCGAACAGGATGGTGCCGCCCTGTTTCATGTAGGTGTCGATGCGCGCCAGCGTCTCCGGCGACGGCTTCGGCGCATCCGGCACGATCGGCCAGTAAATGAGCGGGAAGAACGCGAGCTCGTCGCGCGAAATGTCGAGCCCGATCGGCTCGCCCGCTTCGAGCGCGGTGCGCTGGGCGAGGAATATGGTCAGACTCTGCAAGCCCGATTTGCTGATCGCATCCACCTCGGCATTGCCGGTGATGACATAGGCGAGATGCGTGCTTTCCGTCGCCTTCACGGCGAATTGGTCGGAGGCAGGGTCAGCCAAGCCCACCCGCGGCGGCGCCAGCGCGAGGATGAGCCCGATCGCGACCGCGGCCGGCGCCCGACGCCAGCCGAGGCGGCGCTGGATGCCGCCGGCAAGCCAGAACACGATGAGCGCGTCGATCAGGCAGAGGGCAAGCGCGGCCAGGAAAATCGGGCCGCGCAAGTCCTGGGGTTCCGTGATGCGGTAGGGCTCGATGCGTGCGTTCAGCGGGGCGAGATCGAGCGCACGCAGCCGGTCGGCCGGCGCGAGCGTGTTCACCGCGATCAAGCCTTCCGGCGGACCATAGAAGCCGGGCGGGTTGTCGGCGGTCGCCCGTCCGGAAAAGCCGGCTGCGATCGGTTTCGCCGTCGGCGGCGGCGGACCGAACACCCCGAAGCCATCGAGAATGCGGCTCGGGGCGACGATGTTCCGCGCGGCGTTCGGGTCGGTCGCGGTCCCTGCCTCCTGGGCCGGACCGGCTGCACCGGCAAGACCGACAATGCGCTTGAGCATGTCGACGAACGCGCCCGACAGCGGCAGGTCCGACCAGCGCGTATCGGCGGTCACATGAAACAACACGACCATGCCCTTGCCGCGCTTGGCCGCCGTCACCAGCGGCGTGCCGTCGGCAAGCGTCGCCCAGGTATGGTCGGCAAGCGTCGCGTCGGGCTCGGCGAGCACCTGGCGGCTCACGGTGACGTCGGTCGGCGTCTCCATCCCGGCAAACGGCCCCTCGTGGGAAAAGCCGCCGAGCTGTTGCGGCCGCTCCCAGCTCAGACTCCCGCCGAGAATGCGCCCGCCCCGGCGCAGCCGCACCGGAACGAGTTCGTCGTCCGACGCCGCAAGCCGCGGACCGGCGAACCGCACCAGCATGCCGCCGTCTTCGATCCAGCGGGCGAGGCGGTCGCGGGCGGGACCGGCGACATTGCCGACATCGGCGAGCACGAGCATGGGCAGATGCTGGTCGATGAACTGGTTCACCGCATCGCCCGGCGACTGCCGCTGCGCCAGCCGCACGTCGGCGAACGGCCCGAGCGCGCGTGCAAGATAATAGGTGGAGGCAAGCAGCGGCTGCGCGGTTTCCGCGGTCGAACCCGTTACCACGCCGACGGTGCGCCGTCGCCAGCGCTTGTCGAGCAACTCGACTGCTCCGGCCGACCGCTCTCCCGCAATCTCGATACGCGCGATGTCGTTGCGGATTTCGGTCGGCAGGTCGAACCGCGCCTCGGTCTCGAGGTCGCCCGGCTTGAAGGCGAACGTCGTTTCGCTCACCGGCAATCCCTTCAGGTCGAGCGCGCGGACGATGCCGCCGCTGTCGCCACTGCCATCGGGCCGCAACACCGTCACGCTGAGCCCTGCCGCCGCATTTTCCGCCGCGGTGAGCGCATGCGCGGGCTTGAGCCCGCCCGTGACCACGGTCACCGGATGCCCCTCGATCGCCTTCGCCAGGCCGGCGGCAAAATCGGCGCCGCCGCCGAGATCGACGCCGTCGGCGAGCCAGACGGTTTCCAGGTCGGGGGTCGCCGCGGCGAAGCGCTTGATCGCGGCCAGACTGTCCGTCCGCTGCACCGTATGCGGCTGCGGCTTGAGCAGGCGGAGCCGCGCCGCGGCGTCGTCCGCCGTTTCCACCGAGATCAGCCGCGTGGGCTCCGATAGCGGGACGAGCGCAACGCCGCGCCCGTCGGCCCGCGCCCGCGCGATGAGTTCCTGCGCCGCGTTGAGCCGGGCGTCCCAGGTGGAGGCCGCCGCCCATCCGTCGTCGACCACCAGCATGAGCGGGCCGCTGCTTGCCGCAGTCGAAACCGGCGGATTCCACATCGGGCCGGCGGCGGCGATGATCACCAGCGCCGCGAGGGTCAAGCGCAAGAGCGTCAGCCACCAGGGCGTGCGCGCCGGCGTTTCCTCCTTGGGCGCAATCTCGAACAGAAGCCGGGTCGGCGGAAAGTCGATGCGGCGCGGGCGCGGCGGGATGAGACGCAACAGCCACCACAGCGCCGGAAGGCTGAGCAGGCCGAAGAGAACGAGAGGCTGCGCGAAGGCGAGCGGCAGGCCTGGGATCATGCGGGCCTCCCATGCGCCCCGCGCCGCTTTTCGGCGCCGAACGCGGCATGGCCGGCAGACAATCGCGCATGCAGTTGGAGCAGGAGGTCGGTCGAAGGTCGGTCGGTGCGATGGATGATGAAGCTCCAACCGGAGCGGTCGGTCTGCGCCCGGATTTCGCTGCGGTGGAGATCGACGCGCGCCTCGTAGTCGCGCCGCCACTTCTCCGCCCGCCCGGCGGTGATCGCGCCTGCCCCTTCCGGCTCGATGAACTCGATGCGGCCGGAATAGGGAAATGTTTCCTCCGCCGGATCGACGATCTGCACGACATGCCCCTGCGCGCCGGCGGCGGAAAGCCGGGCGAGCGTCGCACGAATGTCGGCGATCGCGCTCCACAGGTCGGACAGGAGGATGAATTCCGAGAGCGGGGCAGGGGCGAACGACGGCGGCAGGCTCGCCCGTTCGCTTGGGTCGTGCAGGAGCGCCTGGGCGATCTTGTCGATGACGTTTCGGCTTGCCGTCGGCGCCATCACGCCCGGCACGCCGACACGCTCGCCGCCCTGCACCAGCACTTCGGCCAGCGCCAGCGCGACGACGAGCGCACGCTCGAGCTTGGTGTCCTGCGCGAGCTTCGACGCGAAGGCCATCGAGGGCGAACGATCGGCCCAGATCCACACCGTATGCGCCGCCTCCCATTCCTGCTCGCGCACATAGAGATGCTCGTCGCGCGCCGAGCGGCGCCAATCGACGCTGGCCGCCGATTCGCCCGAGACGAAGCGGCGATACTGCCAGAAATTCTCGCCCGGTCCGGCGCGCCGGCGGCCGTGCAGGCCGTGAATGATCGTCGCCGCGACCCGCCGCGCATCGAGGACCAGCCGCGGCATGGCGTCGGCCAGGCCACGCGCTGCGCCGGCCGCGCGGCCCAGCGCGACGGATTCCTGCTGCAAAGCGGGCGACGGCATCGTGCTATCCGACCCGAGCCTTGAGGCGGCGAATGACGCCGGGAACGGTTTCGCCATCGGCGCGCGCCGCGAAGCTGAGCGCCATGCGGTGCTTGAGTACGGGCTCGGCGAGCGCGAGCACGTCGTCGACCGACGGCGCGTAGCGTCCGTCGAGCAGCGCGCGGGCGCGAACGGCCAGCATCAGCGCCTGGCTCGCACGCGGGCTCGGGCCCCAGGCGATCAGCCGGCCTTCGGCGGCTTCGGAGCCGGGCCGCGCCGAGCGCACGAGGGCGAGGATCGCTTCGATGACCGACTCGCCGACCGGCAGCCGGCGCACCAGCCGCTGCGCGGATATCAGGTCGTCGGACGTCATGGCCGGTTTCGGCTTGGTCTCTTCCGCGCCGGTCGTATCGAACAGAATGCGCCGCTCGGCGTCCATGTCGGGGTAGTCGACGTCGATCTCCATCAGGAAGCGGTCGAGCTGGGCTTCCGGCAGCGGGTAGGTGCCTTCCTGCTCCAGCGGATTTTGCGTCGCGAGCACATGGAACGGCTTCGGCAGATCATGGCGGGCGCCGGCGACGGTGACGTGCTGCTCCTGCATCGCCTGGAGAAGCGCCGACTGGGTGCGCGGGCTCGCCCGGTTGATCTCGTCGGCCATCAGAAGCTGGGCAAACACCGGTCCCGGGATGAACCGGAAGCTGCGCTTGCCGCCGGGGCTTTCCTCGAGAACTTCGCTGCCGAGAATGTCGGAGGGCATCAGGTCGGGCGTGAACTGGATGCGCTTGGCGTCGAGGCCGAGCACGACGCCCAGGGTGTCGACGAGCTTGGTCTTGGCGAGCCCGGGCACGCCGACCAGCAGCGCATGGCCGCCGGACAGCACGGTGATGAGCGCGTGTTCGATCACTCGATCTTGACCGAAGATGACCGCGCTCACCGCAGCCTTGGCGCTGCGCACGTTCACGGCGGTGGTTTCCGCGGCGCGCACGATCATGTCGTGCAGCTGCTCCAGGTTGTCGCCGCTCGCCGCGCCCATCAGGCTTCTCCTTGTCGCATTAGCATCGTCATGTCATGAGCACCGTCATGTCAGAACGATTAGCCGTCGTGCCCATGCATCAACCGCGCCAAGTAAAGCCGGTTCCGGGTACCGCGACAGCCGTTCCACAGTAGGTCGAACCATGGCGAAGGAAGGGCAGATCGGGGCTGGCGCGTTCGATTCGATCACGAGCGCCGCGCAAAGTTTCGCGAGCAGGGGGCCGGCGCCGGTGCATTTGTGGAACCCGCCCTACTGCGGCGAGATCGACATGCGCATCGCCGCGGACGGCACCTGGTTCTACCAGAAGACCCCGATCGGCCGGCCCGCCCTGGTCAAGCTCTTCGCCTCCGTGCTCAAGCGCGAGGGCGACCGCTATTTTCTTGTGACGCCGGTTGAAAAATGCGGCCTTACGGTGGAGGACGCGCCTTTTCTCGCCGTAGAGATGCGGCGCGACGCTGCCCCGGATCGCCCGGGCTATAGCCCGACCCTGCATTTCCGCACCAATGTCGACGACTGGGTCGCATGCGGAAACAAGCATCCGTTACGCTTCGAGCCGGAGCCTGCAAACGGCGGGCTCAAGCCCTATCTACTCGTTCGAGACGGGCTCTGGGCCAAAGTGACGCGGGCCCTGTTTTATGATCTCGTCGATATCGGCGAGGAAAGAATGGCCGGGGGGCGGCGCATGTTCGGCGTCGCCTCGGGGGACGCGTTCTTCGCCATGGCCCCGGCCGAGAGTTTGAGGGAATACAGCTGATGACGGCTTTCGAGGCGGCGGACGACCTGGTCGGCTCCGGGCACGACTTCTTTGCGCGCTCGCTCGCCCGCCTGACGCTCGACGTTCCGGCGGCGCTGACCGACCCGACCCAGACGGCCGTGCGCGGGGACCTCGATCTCGACCCGTCGCTGTGGGAGCAGATGGACGTGCAACCGCTGCGGCCGGCGGCGGTGCTCATCCCGGTGATCGACCGCCCCGAGCCCGGCGTCATCCTCACCCAGCGCACCTCCCATCTGCCGAACCACCCCAGCCAGATCGCGTTTCCCGGCGGCAGCATCGATCCCGAAGACGCAAGTCCGGCCGCGGCGGCGCTGCGCGAAGCGCAGGAGGAGATCGGCCTCGATCCGCAGCTGGTGGAGCCGATCGGCTATATCGACCTCTACCTCACCTTCAGCGGCTATCGCATCCTGCCGCTGGTCGCGCGGGTCGCCACCGACTACGCCATGACGCTGAATGCGCACGAGGTCGAGGACGCCTTCGAGGTGCCTCTCGCCTTCCTGATGGACGCGCAGAACCATGCGCTGCACAGCCGCGAGTGGAAGGGGATCATGCGACGGTTCTATGCGATGCCCTATGGGGATCGCTACATCTGGGGCGTGACCGCCGGCATTCTGCGAAATCTGTATGAACGGATTTACGAGAGGTAAGACCGGCGGCGCGAGGCGCCGGCTCGAGCGTTTTCGCGCCAAGCGATAACCTGAGCGAGTCCGAATGAAAGTGGGCGAATGTCGCCCGAGCGCGCTCGCTTTTTCGGACGCGAACGCGAGGTTGGATTATAAGTATTGCCGAAAACCATCTGTTTTTACCGACATGATCCGCCCGTTCCTGGTCGAATTATCGCTGTTTCTCACGCCTTTCGTCGCCTACGCGATCTTCGTGTGGGCGACGCGCGCGGGCGTTTTTGACCCGGCG
>JAEULX010000182.1 GCA_016793685.1 Bradyrhizobiaceae bacterium | reverse complement strand
ATGGTTGTTGCTGCTGGCGGGCGGTCTGCTCGAAGTCTTCGGCTCGCTCGGCATTCTGTTCAATGTCTATGCCCGGCAGTTCGCCCTGCTGTTCGTCTTCTACTGCGTCGTCACGGGGGCGCTGTTCCACAATTTCTGGATTTACCCGTTCGCCAGCCCCGACTGGTTGAACAATTTCTGGCCGTTCCTGAAGAACCTCGGATTGGTCGCCGGATTCCTTTACGTCGCCGCCGATGCCAAGATGCAGCCCATCAGCGGCGCCTTCAGTTTCAAGCCGCGGCCTCCCGACTGAGGACTGGCCGGTGAATTAGCTGCCTGCCGCGCCGACGGCGCGACCGGCGGCCCATCGAACTAAGACTGATACGCGCGGGAGAGAGAAAATGGATTTTGATGCTGTTCTTTTGTCGCGCCTGCAATTTGCGTTTGTCGTCACCTTCCACATTATCTTTCCGTCGTTCACCATCGGCATCGCTGCGTGGCTCGCGACCATCGAAGGCATGCGGCTCGCGACCGGCAATCCGATCTACCGGCGCGTCTTCGACCTGTGGCTGAAGATTTTCGCCGTGTCGTTTGGAATGGGGGTCGTCACCGGCATCGTCATGGCGTTCCAGTTCGGCACCAACTGGAGCGCGATGTCGGAAAAGATGGGGCCGATCCAGGGGCCGCTGCTCGCCTACGAGTCGTTCACCGCCTTCCTGCTCGAGGCGACGTTTCTCGGCGTGATGCTGATCGGCCGCGACCGCGTGCCGCCGCTGTTCTATTGGTTCGCCTGCTGCATGGTCGCCCTCGGCACGATGGCGTCGTCGTTCTGGATTCTCTGCAACAACAGCTGGATGCAGGTGCCGCTCGGTCATCAATTCGTCGATGGCAAGCTGATTCCCGCGGACTGGTGGGCGATCACGACGGGACCGATCGTACGGCTGCGCTGGCCGCATATGCTGCTCGGCGCGTTTCTCACCACCGGCATGAGCGTGATCGCGACCGGCGCGTGGTATCGCCTGCGCGACGTGCACCGCGCCGAATCCCGGGTGATGCTGCACTGGGGGCTCGCGCTCGTCGCCGTGCTGATCCCGATCCAGCTCCTGATCGGCCACTTCACCGGCGACTATGTGCACAAATACCAGCCGGCGAAATTCGCCGCGATCGAGGCCCGGTGGAAGACGCAGCAGCCCGCTTCCGAGGTGTTGCTGGCGATTCCCGACCCGGCGCAACAGCGCAACCTGTTTGCGATCGAGATTCCGTATCTCGGCAGCTTCATCGCCAGCGGCACCTGGGATTCGCGCGAGGTCGGCCTTGAATCCTTCCCCGAAAAGGATCGCCCGCCGGTCGTGATTCCGTTCTTCACATTCCGCATCATGGTCGGAATGGGCCTGATCATGCTGGCGATCTCCTGGTTCGGCTTGTTCCTGTGGTGGCGCCGGAGCCTGGAGGTGACCCGCTGGTTCTTGTGGATCTCCTTCCTTGCGTTTCCGACCGGCTTCGTCGCGGTGATTGCCGGCTGGTACACCGCGGAGGTCGGCCGTCAGCCCTGGATCGTCTACGGCCTGATGCGCACCAGCGAGGCCATCACGCCATCCCTGACCGCCGAAGTCGCGCTGTTCTCCCTCATCTGCTACGCCGTCGTCTATGTGACGGTGTTCTCGTTCGGCGCCTACTACATCTACAAGCTGCTGCGCGAGGGACCGCGCGACCGCGACCGGCCAAGCGAGTCGGCGACGCCTAGCCGGCCGATGGCGTTTGCCGATGGCCGTCCAGGGGAGTGAGCGCCATGGATCCGAACACCCTCGCAATGTTCTGGGCCGGCATCATCGCCCTGTCGATCCTGATCTATGTCGTCCTCGACGGCTACGATCTCGGCGTCGGCATCCTCTTCGGCACGACCAAGGACGAGGACTATCGCGATCATATGATCGCGTCGGTCGCGCCGTTCTGGGACGGCAACGAGACCTGGCTGGTGGTGGTCGGCGCCTCGCTGTTCGGCGCTTTCCCGGTCGTTTATTCGGTATTTCTCTCCGCGTTCTATCTGCCCGTCCTGCTGCTTCTGTTCGGATTGATCTTCCGCGGCGTCGCTTTCGAGTTCCGCGACCGGAGCGAGAATAACCGCCAGCTCTGGGACTGGGGCTTCTTCCTCGGCTCGCTCGTGGTCGCCTTCGTGCAGGGCGCGGCGGTCGGGGCGATGATCCGCGGCATTCCGGTGGAGAACGGCCAGTTTTCCGGCGGCCCGTTCCTGTGGGTCGCGCCGTTTCCGATCTTCTGCGGCATCGGCCTCGTCCTCGGCTACTGCCTGCTCGGCGCGTCCTGGCTCGTGCTCAAGAGCGACGGCGATCTTCGCTCCTGGGCCTATAAGCGCATTCCGTGGCTGGTCCTCGGTGTCGTCGTCGTCCTGATCGTTGCGATGGCCACCACCATCGATATCCGGACGCGGATCGAGCAGACCATCTTCACCCGCGCGTGGGCGTTCGTCTTCCCCGTCATCGGGGCGCTCGCCTTGCTCGGAGTGGTGGTCGCCGCGCGCAAGCAGCGGGACGGCTGGCCGTTCCCGCTGTCGGCGTTGTTCTTCCTGATGGCGTTTCTCACCCTTGCCGAGATGTTCTGGCCGTACATGATCCCCTACTCGATCACGGTGACCAACGCCGCGGCGCCGGCGCAATCGCTCCAATTCATGTTCTATGCCGGCATCGTCGTGCTGCCGGTGATCATTGTCTATTCGGCCGTCGTGTATTGGGTATTCCGCGGAAAGATGCGCGGGACCTATTCCTGAGCGGCGGCCGCCTCGCCTACGAGCGCACGCGTGCGTCCAACGCGTCGGGTGAAATTCTTGGGCCACCGCTCGCAAGCGGCCGCGGCGGCGACGGCGCGACCCGTTCGGCGAGGAGGCCGGCCTGCATAAAAACGTTGGAAAGTTCCGCCGCGCGAGACTGACGAGCGTTCTCCGTCTACAAGAAAGCCG
>JAEULX010000158.1 GCA_016793685.1 Bradyrhizobiaceae bacterium | reverse complement strand
CCTGCCGGTCGCGGTGTTGAGCGCCACCTCCCCGGTGACGGTCGCCCTTGCGGTGAACCTCATCCTGAGCGGCGGGGTCCAGCAGCTCATTCTCGCCGCCATGGCGATCGCCGCGCAGTGCTATTTCGTTCTCCTCTCCTACCGCATCTACACGTCCAACCTTGCCGCGCTCGAAGCGCGCGCAGAGAAGGACGCGTTATTCGGCGAACTCGAGCAGGCGAAAGTGAAATCGGATGACGCGCGTCAGCGCGCCGAGGCCGCGAACATCGCCAAATCGCGTTTCCTCGCGCAGATGAGCCACGAACTGCGCACGCCGCTCAACGCCATTCTCGGCTTTTCCGAAATCATGAAGAACGAGGTGCTCGGGCGCCACACCATCCCGGTCTACCGGGAATATGCGGCCGACATCCACAATTCCGGCGTGCACCTGCTCGGCCTGATCAACGAAATTCTCGACCTGTCGCGCATCGAGGCCGGCCGCTACGAGCTCAGCGAAACCATGCTCGGGCTCGCGCAGACCATGGAGGAATGCCATCGCCTCCTGAAACTGCGGGCGCGGAAGCGCGGCATCATCGTCTTCGAGTTCTTCGAGCCGAACATGCCGAAGCTGTGGGCGGACGAACGCGGGGTCCGGCAGGTCTGCCTCAATCTGCTTTCCAACGCCATCAAGTTCACCCCGCAGGGCGGCAAGATCTGGCTCAAGGTCGGCTGGACCAATGCCGGCGGCCAGTATCTCAGCGTGCGCGATACCGGACCGGGCATCCCCGAGGAGGAAATCCCGATCGTGCTCGACCCGTTCGGCCAGGGATCGAACGCGATCAAGTCGGCCGAGCAAGGTGCGGGACTGGGTCTCCCCATCGTGAAAAGCATCGTCGACCTGCATGGCGGCACCTTCAGGCTCAATTCCACGGTCGGCGAAGGCACCGAGGTGATCGTCACGTTTCCGCCCGAGCGGGTCATTCCGGCAGCCGAGCCGGCGGGAGACCCGGAGGCGAAGAAAACGGACGCGGACGCCGCGCCTGCCCCTGCAGCCGCGCGCGACCTTCGTCGCGGGAACGACCGCGCCGCCTGAAACGCGCGCTATCCGCCCTAAAAGACGGCTCCGGGGGCGATTGCCTTCTGCGCTGAGCCTCCTATTTTCCCTAGCCCGGAAGGAACACGCACGGATTCGCCGCAGATTATGCGACTGCTTGCGAGCAAAACGGCCATACGTCTGTTCGAGCACGATCGACGTTTCTCGAGGACTGTCGTCGCATGCGCCGGCTGATCGCATGGCTTTCCGTGATCTGCGCCGCCGGCGCGCTGGCATTGCTGGCGACGCGCCGGCCGGCTGGCCTCGGCGCCAATTTCGACGAGAGCGACTTTGCGGCTTTGATCGGCAAGATCGGCTTTCTCGTCCTGATCGGCGGGGCGGTGCTCACCGTTTTCCGCGAACGCTTCCTGCAGGCCATCCAATGGACGCTGCTGTGGGTCGCGATCGGGCTCCTCCTCGTCGTCGCCTACGCGTACCGCTTCGAGCTGCGCGACACCGGCGACCGCGTGCTGGCGGAGCTGGTGCCGGGCCTGCCGATCATGCACGGGGGCGCGGTCGAGATCGCGCGCAGCCGCAACGGCGAGTTCCAGGTCGCGGCGCAGGTGAACGGCGCCGCCGTGCCGATGGTGCTCGATACCGGCGCCAGCGCCGTCGTGCTCACCCACGAGGCGGCGAAAGCGGCGGGGCTGCCGCTCGACTTCATCCGCTACACCGTCAATATCGACACGGCCAACGGCCGCACCCAGGCGGCGGCGGTGACGCTGGACCAGATCAAGGTCGGCGGCATCGTCGAGCGCGGCGTTCCGGCCCTGATCGCCCAACCCGGTCAGCTCAAGACGAGCCTGCTCGGGATGAGCTTCCTCAATCGCCTGGACGGCTGGGAAGTGCGCGGCGGCAAGCTGACGATGCGCGCCCGGCCGTCGATCTGAGGCGGTTCGCCGCGCGTTTTTCCGCTCCGCCCGCGCAAGGCGCTACGCCAGGAGCGCACGCACAATGTCGTAGAGAAAGCGCGCACATACGATCGCAAGGAATGCGCCGAATGCGATCTCGAGCTTGCGCTTGGGCATGCGGTGCGCCAGCCGGGCGCCGAACGGCGCCGACAAGGTGGTGATCGGAGCGACCAGGATGAGCGCCATCAGCGACACATAGCCGAGCGCCAGGAGTTCGGGCGGGATGGGTTCGCCCCAGCCGCCGATGACGTAGCCGAGCGTGCCGGGAATGGAGATCAGCACGCCGAGCCCCGCCGATGTGGCCACCGCCTGGTGGATCGGCCGGTTGTGGAAGGAAAAGATCATATTGGAGATGGCGCCGCCGCCGATGCCCATCAGCGCCGAGGCGAAGCCGATTCCGAAGCCGTAGCCGCGCATGGCGGGGGCGCTTGGAAAATCCGCGCCGATGCGCCAATCGTCGCGCCCCGCGAGATTCTTGATGGCGTTGGCGCCGGCGACCAGGACGAAGACGGATTTCAGCAGCAGCCCCGGCGCGAACGCGGCGAGCACGCTGCCGAGCACGGTGCCGGCGACCACCGGCGCGGCCCACAGCTTCAACACGTCCATGCGCGTCGCACCCTTGGCGCGGTGGGTCCGGAACGACTGGATCGACGTCGGAACGATGATCGCGAGCGAACTGCCGACGCACAGATGCATGCGCACGGCCTCGGGCACCGCGAGCGTGGTAAAGACCTGGTAAAGCACCGGCACGATGACCGCGCCGCCCCCGACCCCGAACAGCCCGGCGAGCATGCCGGTCATGATTCCGGCGGCCGCGAGCGCGACAACGAACAAGACGAATTCGCCGAGCGGAATGCCGAACATGGAAGCCTTGAGTGACAGGCGGCTTGTCAGGCCGCGATGTCGCCCATATTGCGCCCGCCGTCCATTATTTTCGCGAGTGCGGCGCGGAACGTCTCGGCCCCCGCTCCCGGTTTGACGGCCTCTTCGGCCAAGTGGCGGCGAAACGCGCGGGCGCCGGGGACGGCGTGGAACAGCCCGAGCACATGCCGCGCGATCGCTTGGAGCCGCACGCCGGCGGCGGTCTCGCGCTCGATATAGGGAATGAGGGCGTCCGCAACCGCCCGGGCCGACGCGGCCGGACGCTCCTGCGCGAACAACACCGGATCGACATCGAGGAGGCGCCACGGCTCGCGATAGGCGGCGCGCCCCATCATCACGCCATCGACGCGGCCGATAAGCGCGGCAGCCTCCGCAATCGTGGCGATCCCGCCGTTGAGCACGACGGTGAGCGCCGGGAAACTGCGTTTGAGCCGGTAGACGCGCTCGTAGTCGAGCGGCGGCACGTCGCGGTTCTCGCGCGGCGACAGGCCGTCGAGCCAGGCTTTGCGCGCGTGAACGATCAGCGCATCCGCGCGCGCGGCGACCACCGATCGCGCCATCGCATCGAGCGCTTCTTCCGGGTCCTGGTCATCGATGCCGATCCGGCACTTGACCGTGACCGGAACGCCGACCGCGGCCTTCATCGCGGCGACGCACTCCCCGACCAGCGCCGGCTCCGCCATCAGGCAGGCGCCGAACCGGCCCTCCTGCACCCGGTCGGATGGGCATCCGACATTGAGGTTGATTTCGTCGTAGCCGAAGTCCGCACATATCCGCGCGGCTTGCGCGAGCGCCGAAGGCTCGGCTCCGCCCAACTGGACCGCGACGGGGTGCTCGGCCGGATCATAAGCGAGCAGTCGCGCGCGGTCGCCGCGCAGCACCGCCCCGGTCGTGACCATCTCGGTATAGAGCAGCGCCCGACGCGTCAGCAGCCGGTGGAAGAACCGACAATGCCGGTCGGTCCACTCCATCATCGGCGCAATGGCGAACTTATGTTGTTGATTTACATGCATTTTTTTAGTAGCATCAAATCGTTAGGTGGCGTCGTGTGCACTCCTTTTTACGCCATGGCGCGAGGATTTTCGCCCCTGTTCGACGCCTCAGTGCACACGGAGCGCACACGCGATGGCGACCTTCACTCGCCTCAAATCAGGCTCCTGGCGCGTTCAAGTTCGACGCAAGGGGAAGTATGTCAATGACACATTTCTGCGCCGCAAGGACGCGGAAGAATGGGCGATCGAAATCGAACGGCGCATCGATCGCGGGGAGCCTCTGACGGCGAGTGGTTTCCGCGATGCCAACACATTCGCTGATGTCGTCCAACTTCACCGCGAGGATCTGAAAGAAGTTGGCAAGCGCATTGGACGTTCCAAAGCGGCCAGCCTGGGCTTTCTAGAACGACGGCTCGGGCGTCTGCGATTGTCCGAACTTGATCGCGAGCGCCTAATTCAGTTTGGGAAGGACCGGGCGCGGGAAGGCGCTGGCCCAGTTACTCTAGGCATCGACTTGGGGTACATAAAGACAATTCTCTGTCACGCAGCTGCCGTTCACGGCATGCCCGTTTCGACAGAAGGAGTGGACCTTGCTCGGGTCGCGCTGCAACGGCTGGGCCTAATAGGAAAAGGGAACGAACGAGACCGCCGCCCGACGCAAGTCGAGCTCGACCGCGTCATACGCGCGTTCGATGCCAATCCGTGGCAGCAGATTCCGCTCGGCCGCATCGT
>JAEULX010000143.1 GCA_016793685.1 Bradyrhizobiaceae bacterium | reverse complement strand
ACCCGACTGACGATGCGCGCGGCATCGCGGCGAGCATTCTCGACGGCCTGCTTCTCGGCGCAGGCGACGCCGTCATCGGCATCAATCCGGCAACCGACAGCCCCGAGCGGGCGCATGCGCTGCTGTCCATGCTCGAGGATATCCGTACCAAGCTCGACATTCCGACCCAGAGCTGCGTGCTCGCGCATGTCACGACCACGCTCGAGCTGATCCGCCGCGGCTCGCCGGTCGATCTCGTGTTTCAATCGATCGCCGGAACCGAGGCGGCCAACAAAAGCTTTGGCATCGATCTTTCGCTATTGGAGGAGGCGCAGGCGGCGGCGCTGTCGCTCGGCCGCGGCACCATCGGCGACAATGTGATGTATTTCGAGACCGGCCAAGGCAGCGCGCTTTCAGCGAATGCGCATCATGACGTCGACCAGCAAACCCTTGAGGCGCGCGCCTATGCCGTTGCGCGGCGCTTCAAGCCGTTGCTGGTCAACTCCGTCGTCGGCTTTATCGGGCCGGAATATCTGTTCGACGGCAAGCAGATCATGCGGGCTGGTCTGGAGGACCATTTCTGCGGCAAGCTCATGGGCGTGCCGATGGGAGTTGACGTCTGCTACACCAACCACGCCGAAGCCGACCAGGACGACGCCGACGCGCTCCTCGCGCTGCTGGTCGCGGCGGGCGTCAATTTCGTGATGGGCGTGCCCGGCGCCGACGATGTCATGCTGGGCTATCAAAGCACGTCGTTCCACGATGCGCTCGCCATGCGCGACCTGTTCGGACGCCGTCCGGCGCCGGAGTTCGCGGCCTGGCTGGAACGGCAGGGCTTGGTGGACGGAGAAAACCGCATTCGCCCCCACACCATGCCAAGCCGCTTCCCCTTGCTCCTGCCGGCGTGATCCCATGAGCGAGAACAGCGACGGCGGCGGTCCGTCCGACCGGCCACCGACAAGTATCGAAGAGGAGGCAACGTGGACCCGACTGCGCCGGCTCACCCCGGCGCGCATCGGGCTCAAGCGCTCCGGTGCCTCGCTTGCGACCGGCCCGTTGCTCGATTTCCAGCTTGCCCATGCCCGTGCGCGCGATGCCGTGCACGAGCCGCTCGATGTTCGACGCCTGGCGTCCGAACTCGCCGCGCTCGTATTGCCGGTGATCGATGTCGTCAGCGATGCCGAAAGCCGCCAGCACTATCTGATGCGCCCCGACCTCGGCCGCCGGCTCGCGCCCGAGGCGCAGGCCACGCTGGCACAGCATCGGGGCGCGTATGATGTCGCTTTCGTCATCGCCGATGGCCTGTCGGCGCGCGCCGTGCAGATGCACGCCCACCCGACCCTCGCCGGCGTCCTGCCGGTCTTGCAGAAAGAGCACTGGCGGATCGCGCCGCTCGTCGCCGTGCGCTACGGGCGGATCGCGGTGGGCGACACGATTGCGCGCATGCTCGGGGCCGAAGCCGTGGCGGTTCTGATCGGCGAGCGACCGGGCCTGAGCGCGCCCGACAGCATGGGCGCCTATTTGACGTGGCGGCCGGCCGCGCAAACCACCGATGCCCAGCGCAACTGCATCTCCAACATCCGCCCCGAAGGCATCGGATACGCCGATGCCGCCTTCAAGCTTGCGCACCTTCTGCGTTCGATGCGCTCGCAGCGCCGTTCGGGCGTCCAGCTCAAGGACGATTCGGATCAATTGCTGATCCGTCGAGATTGACCGCGCTATCCTACTGCTTGGCGATGCCGGCGCGGTCGATGACATCGGTCCACCGGCGGATATCGCGGTTGAGCCGTTCGGAGAGTTCCGCGGGCGTCGAGGGCGTCGCCTCGATGCCGAGCTCGAGCAGGCGCGCGCGGATCTCCGGCTGCGCCAACACCTCGTGCAATCCCTTCCCGAGAACATCGAGCGCCTCCCGCGGCGTTCCTGCACGGGCGAACAGCGCGTTCCACGAGGGCGCGTCGAATCCGGGAACGCCGGCGGCGGCGGCGGGCGGCACGTTCGGCAGGACCAGCGACGGCTTGGCCCCCGACGTCGCGAGCGCGATCACGGTCTTTTCCGCCAGCGCCGACTTCAGCGACGCATAGGAATCGATCGCGAGCTGCACGTCGTTGCGCAGGAGCGACACGATCACTTCGGGGGTCGTGCGGAAGGTGACCACCTCGGTCTTGATATCGGCGACCATGTTCAGCAGCACCGCCGACAGTTGCTGGGTGCTCCCGACCACCACGGTGCCGATATTGAGCGCCCCGGGCTTGGCGCGCGCGGCGGCGAGGAAGTCCTCGAGCTTGTGAAACCCGGTCGCCTGGTTGGTCGCCAGGATGAAGTCGAACACGCCGAGCGTCGAGATCGGCACGAAGTCCTTCACCGGATCGAACGGCAGCGCCTTGAACAGCCCGACGCTCACCGCCGTGCCGTTGGAAAACAGCGCGAGCGTGTAGCCGTCGGCAGGCGCCTGCAGCACCCGCTGCGCGGCGAGCGTGCCGCCCGCGCCCGGCACGTTCTCGATCACGAAGCGCTGGCCCAGAAGATCGCCGAGCTTTTCAGTGACGAGGCGCACGGTGATGTCGGCGACGCCTCCTGCGCCGAACGGCACGACGACCTTGATCGGCCGCGACGGATACTTGTCCTGCGACCACGCCCGGCGCGGCAGCAGCGCGGGTGCGGCCGCCAGCGCGCCGAGCAGCGTACGGCGGTTGATGCGCGACGTGTTCAATGCGGAGTTGGTCATGGCGTCACCGGCTTTATGCCGCCGTGGCGGCGATTCATGGCGGGAATCCGAACAGGCGGGCGGGGTTGTCGACCAGCAGCTTCTGGCGAATGGCGGGCTCGGGCGCGTAAACGGGAACGAGGTCGACGAGGTCGCCGTCGTCCGGCATCGCCTTGACGTTCGGGTGCGGCCAGTCGGTGCCCCACAGCAGGCGATCGGGATCGATCTCGATCAGCCGCCGCGCGAAGGGCGCGACGTCGTGGTAGGGCGGGCCCGCAGCCGTCAGCCGTTCCGGGCAGGTGACCTTCACCCAGCATTTGCGGTCGCACGCATAGCGCTGGGCGAACGCGCGGAAGGCGGGCTGGTCGACGCCGCGCCCGGCGTCGACCAGGCCGATATGATCGAGCACATAGGAGATCGGCAGCGCATCGAGCACCGGCGCGAATTCATCGATGCTGTCCGCCGGCAGATAGAGATCGACATGCCAGCCGTGCGGCGCGATCCGCCGCACCACCTGGTCGAACGCGCTCATATCCGGCCGGCCGCCCAGCCGTGCGAGGAAGGTAAAGCGGCAGGCGACGATCCCCGCCGCCGTGAGCGCAGCGATCTCGGCGTCGCCGAAGCGCGCATCGACATTGGCGACGCCCTTGTAGCGTCCGCCGCTCGCGGAGATCGCGTCGGTCACCACCCGGTTGTCGCGCCCGTGCGGGGTGGCGTTGACGATCACCGCCCGCTCGATGCGCAGACGCGCGTGCAGGGCCTGAAGCATGTCCAAAGGCGCATCGGGCGGCGTATAGGGACGCTCGGCGGCATATGGATAGCGATTGTCCGGCCCGAAGATGTGACAATGGCTGTCGCAGGTCCGCGGCGGCAGGACGAAGTCGGGCGCGCGCGGATCGGGATGCGGCGGCGCGATGGTCGGGATCGCGCTCACGCGGCGTCTTTCGCGGCGCCCTTCGACGAGCCTGCACCGCGCTCCTGCGCGTCGGCGACCGCGCGGCACAGCGCCGGATCGAGCCCGAGGTCGGCGAGCATGTCGGCGGCTTCGCGCATCTCGGCGGCGCGGCGGACGCCGTGCTCATGCACCCGTCCGGCCATATGCTCGGCGAGCTTGCGCCAGTCCATGCCCGGGAAACTCGCGTCGAGGCTCGCGAACACGTCGGCCTCGACATCATTGAGCCTGCACGCGCGGGCGCAGTCGAGGAGCAGCGCCTCGATGCCCTTGATCATGATGCTGCGG
>JAEULX010000142.1 GCA_016793685.1 Bradyrhizobiaceae bacterium | reverse complement strand
AGCCGCGGAAACAGCGAATAGATGCGATCGAGGTTCCAATCGGCGCGCCCGTTGCCCCCGGTCCGCGCCGCGAAGGTGAGGTTCTCCTTCACGGTGAGATTGGGAAAGACGCCGCGGTTTTCCGGGACGAAGGCAAGTCCCGCACGGGCGACGGCGGACGGCCGCCATCCCGTAACGTCCCGCGTTCCGAGGATGATGCTGCCGCTCTTCGGCCGCACCAGCCCCATCAGCGTGCGCAGGAGGGTCGTCTTGCCCATCCCATTGCGGCCGAGCAGCGTCACCGTCTCCTGCGCCATCACGCGGAAATCGACATTCCGCAGGATGTGGCTCAGCCCGTAATACGTATTGAGGCGCTGCGCCTCGAGCGCGGGCGCCGTTTGCGGATCGGCCAGTGGAGCTATAGCGCTCATGCCACCGGCTCGCTTTCGGCAAAGCGGCCGAGATAGGCTTTGCGCACCTCCGGGTCGCGGCGAACCTCCTGCGGCGAGCCGTGCGCGAGCAGCCGGCCCTCCACCAGCACGGTCAGGGTGTCGGCGGCTGCGAAGATTGCGTCCATGTCGTGCTCGACCAGAATCACCGTGTGGTCGGCGGACAAGTCGCGCAGCAGCGCGGTCACCCGTCCGGTCTCCTCCGGTCCCATGCCGCCGAGCGGCTCGTCGAGGATGAGGAGCCGGGCGCCCGAAGCGATCAGCATGGCGATTTCCAGCTGGCGCTGCTCGCCGTGGCTCAGATGCGCGGCTGTGGTGTCGGTGCGCGCGGCGAGCCCCGCCGCCTTGAGCGCATAGGCCACCTCGGCCTGCTCCTCTTTGAGGAAGCGGCGCGCGCTGAAGCGCATCGGCTCGGGGTGCCGCGCCTGGGCCGCGATCAGGCAGTTCTCGCGCGCGGTGAACGGCAGGATGATGTTGGTGCGCTGGTAGCTCCGTCCCAGGCCGCGCCGCGCAATCGCGTGCTGCGGCAGGCCGGTGATGTCCTCGCCGTCGAGACGGATATGCCCGCTGCTCGACCGCAGCGCCCCCGACAGCAGGTTGATGAACGTCGTCTTGCCGGCGCCGTTCGGACCGATGATGCCGTGCACACGGTTGGGCGCGAGCCGCACCGTCACGTCGTTGACCGCAATCAGCCCGCCGAAGGCGCGCGACAGGCTCTCGGTTTCGATGGCCTTGCCCTTCGCCGCCCGCTGCTCGCGCGTCGTCGCGACCAGCGCCGCGGCCGCGACGGCGGCGCGTTTCGGCTCGAGCCAGCCGGCGATGCCGCGCGGCGCGCCCAGCACGGCGGCGATCAGCAAAATGCCGAGCGCCAGCGACCAGTTGGCGGCGATCGGGCCGACCAGGCTCTCGGTCTTGAGCACCTCCTCCACGATGGAGAAGGACAAGGCGCCGAGGATCGGGCCGAACAAGGTGCCGACCCCGCCGAGCACGACCATCATGATGGCGATACCGGACTGACGCCAGCCGAACAGATCGGGCGTCACGTAGCCGTCGATGGTCGCGTAGAGCACGCCGGCCAGCCCGGCGAACGCGCCCGCGACCACGAAGCTCAGCAGCTTATAGACGTAGGTGTTGAAGCCGAGCGCGGTGAGACGTCCCTCGTTCCACCGGATGCCCTGCAGCACCCGCCCGAAAGGGGCGCGCGCCAGCGCGAGCAGCGCCACGTACACGAGCACCAGCAGCGCAACACAGACATAGAAGAACGTGTTGCGGTCATCGAGGTCGAGAAGCGTGATGCTGCCGAGCGCGACCTCGGGCTTGACGTAGATGTACGCGCCGTCGGACCCGCCGGCGATCTTGGTGTCGAAGAACAGCGAGAACAGCATCTGCCCGAAGGCGAGCGTCACCATGATGAAATAGAAGCCGCGGGTGAGCACGGCGACCGCGCCGATCACGGCCGCGCCGACGCCGGCCAGCACCATCGCCGCAGGATACGCAATCAACGCATTCGCGGCCTGCGACTCCGGCGACACGAAGTAAAGCGCGTAGGCGCCGAGCCCGAAAAACATCGCATGGCCGAAGCTGACGAGCCCGGTGATCCCGATCAGGAAATCGAGACTGAGCACGAAGATGGCGGAGACGAGCACCCGCGTGGTGAACTTCACCGCGTAGGCGCCGCCGAGATGCGGGATCAGCAGCGCAGCGACCAGCAGTGCGGCCAGCACGGCGAGAACAAGCGGTCGCGGCCGGGTCAGCATGTCAAGAAGCCCGCCCGAACATGCCGCCCGGACTGGCGATCAGCACGGCCGCCATCAGGGCGTACACCACGACGCTCGCGAATTCGGGGAGAAAGACCTTGCCGAACGCATCGGCGAGCCCGATCAGCAGCGCGCCGAAGAAGGCGCCCTTGATGCTGCCGATTCCGCCGATCACGACGACGACGAAGGAAATGATCAGGACCGGCTCGCCGATGCCGGGATAGACGCTGTCGATGGGCGAGGCGATCGCGCCGGCCGCAGCGGCAAGGGCGACGCCGGCCGCGAACACGAAGCGGAACAAGAGCCGCGAGTCGATCCCGAGCACCTCCACCATTTCCCGGTTCGATTCGCCGGCGCGGATCATCTGGCCGATGCGCGTATGCTGGATGACATACACCATGCACAGAGCGAGGAAGATGCAGAACCCGGCGACCACGAGCCGATAGACCGGGTAGCTCAACACGTCGGAGAGCTGCACACTCGCCGCCAGATAGCTCGGTATCGGCACGCTGTGCGGACGCGGGCCCCAGATGTCGCGCTGCAGGTCGTTGAAGATCAGGATCAGCGCGAAGGTGAGCAGCACCTGCTGCAGGTGATCGCGCCCATAGAGATGGCGGATGAACAGCCACTCGATCAGCATGCCGAAGGCGAAGGCGAGCGGAATGCCGAGCAGGAGCGAAAGAAAGATGTCGCCGGTGTAGCTCGTCAGCGTCAAGGAGAGATAGGCCCCGAGCATGTAGAAGGAGCCGTGCGACAGATTGATGATTCCGAGAATGCCGAACACGAGCGTGAGGCCGCTCGCGGCGAGGAAGATCAACAGCCCGTATTGCAGGCCGTTGAGAATCTGGATGAGGACGAGGTCCATGGGTGCGCGGCCGCCCCGCGAGTTGGAGGCTGGGCGGCGGCGATGCGCCGCCGCCCGCCGCGCTCAGGCCGAAAGCTTGCAGCCGGTCGTCAGGTCGGCAAACTCCGTCGCCACCGTCTTTACCAGGACGTTGTTGCCGTCCTTCAGCTCGCGCAGATAGAAATTCTGGATCGGATTGTGCGACGAGGACAGCCGGAACGGCCCGCGCGGGCTCTTGAACGACGCCTGACCCATCGCCGCACAGAACTCGTCACGCTTTGCGACATCGCCGCCGACCGCCTTCAGCCCATGCTCGATGAGCTGCATGGCGTCCCAGCCCTGCACCGCGTAAACGTCGGGATAGATCTTGTAGGCGTCGTTGAACGCGGCGCGGAACGCCTTGTTTTCCGGATTATCGACGTCGTCGGAGTAATGCAGCACGGTCTTGACGCCGTTGCCGGCGCTGCCGACCGCCTTCTCGACGCCGTCGGTGAGAAAGCCCGGTCCCCACAGCGGAATCGAAGCCTGCAGATTGGCCGCTGCATAGTCCTTGATGAATTTGGCGGCGCCGCCGCCGGCAAAGAAGGAATAGACGGCGTCCGGCTTGAGCGAGGCGATTTCCGCAAGCGCCGCCTGGAATTCGACATTGGGGAACGGCACGGTGATGTCCTTGAGCACCTTGCCGCCGCCTTTGGTGAAGGTCTCGTTGAAGCCCCCGACCATCTCTTCGCCGGCCGCATATTTCCAGGTGAAGGTGACCGCCGTCTTGATGCCGGCTTCGACCATGGCCTTGCCGGTCGCAAGCCCGACCTGGCCGTTGCTGAAGGAAGAGCGGAAAACATTCTTGGCGCAGAGCTGGCGGGTGATGGCGTTTGCGCCGGCATTGGTATCGATCGTCGGAACTCCGACTTCGCGCGCGATCTTGGTCATCGCCATGGCGACGCCCGAATGCACCGGCCCGGTCAGGATATCGACCTTCTCACCGTCCACGAGCTTGGTGGTGAGTTCCGCCGCCTTCGGCGGGCTCGCTTCGGAATCGACTTTGATGAAAGTGATCTCGCGCCCGGCGAGCTTGCCGTCGTGCTGCTTGAGATAGAGCTCCATCGCCCGCGTGATCGCTTCGCCGAGCTGGGCATAGGTGCCGCTATAGGGCAGTAGGAGCCCGACCTTGATGGGCTGGGCCTGGGCGATGGCGGGGCGCGGAAACGGCAGCGCGAGACTTGTCGCGCCTGCACCCGCCATCACCAGCAGGTTGCGGCGAGTCAGTCCGGATGCGGATGTCGGCATACTTTATTCCTCCCTGGGGGCATTAATATAAGGACACGCCCGAGTGGAGCCTGCACGCACAGGTTCGGCGGTCCATTATCGTTAGAGCAATGTTCCTTGCACTTGATGCCTGTTGTCAAGGCAAGGCGATGTCACAGAACGATTGACGCCGCCAGGCCAGCCGGTTGCGCCCGGCGCAATGGCTGCGTCAAATGAATGAGAAAAGCTGCCCGGGCGCAGAGTCACGCTCGATCGGCGCAAGAAGGGGACGCCAGGTGGGAACGCACATAAAGCTGACCGCATCCGACGGATTCGAACTCGGAGCGTACAGGGCCGACCCGGCGGGGCAGCCGAAGGGCGGGCTCGTGGTGCTGCAGGAGATTTTCGGCGTCAATCGCCACATCCGCAACGTCTGCGACGGTTTCGCCGCGCGCGGTTACGCCGTCATCGCGCCCGCCGTGTTCGATCGCTACAGCCGGGATTTCGAGTCTGGCTATTCGCCGGCGGAGGTCGAGGAAGCCCGCAAGTTCATTCCCCGCATCGATTGGCGGGCGATGCTGCGC
>JAEULX010000138.1 GCA_016793685.1 Bradyrhizobiaceae bacterium | reverse complement strand
GCCTCGCGCAGCTCGCGCCAGTGCACGCCCTTCATCGCCCCCTGCGTGCCGACCGGCATGAAGGCGGGCGTGCGGATGACGCCGTGCGGCGTCGTGATCTCGCCGAGGCGCGCCGCCCCGTCGGTCGCATGCAGGCGGAAGGCGAAGCGGTCGGGCATGGGTTCAATCGTGTGGCGGGCGGGGAAACAGCAGGCAGGCGTCGCCGTAGGAATAGAAGCGATAGCCGGCAGCGATGGCGTGCGCATAGGCGCGCTGCATGACCTCGAGCCCGCTGAACGCCGCAACCAGCATGAACAGGGTCGAGCGCGGCAGGTGAAAATTGGTCATCAGCAGGTCGACTGCGCGGAAGCGATGGCCGGGGGTGATGAAAATGGCCGTCTCGCCCGCGAAAGGCGCAATCACGCCGTCCCCGTCGGCGGCGGTTTCCAGGAGACGCAGTGCGGTCGAGCCGACCGCCACGATCCGGCCCCCTGCCCTGCGCGCCGCGTTCAGCGCCGCCGCCGTCGCCGCGCTCACCTCGCCCCGCTCGGCGTGCATGCGGTGCGCGTCCGTGTCCTCCGCCTTCACCGGGAGAAAGGTCCCCGGCCCGACATGGAGCGTCACGGCGTGCAGGCCGACGCCGCGCGCGCGCAGGCGCGCGATCAGGCTGTCGGTGAAATGCAGGCCCGCCGTCGGGGCTGCGACCGCGCCCTCGGCCCGCGCGAACATGGTCTGGTAGTCGCTGCAGTCCTGCTGGTCGGGGCGGCGGCGGGACGCGATGTAGGGCGGCAGCGGCATGTCTCCCCGGTCGGCGATCGCCTGATCGAGCACGGGCCCGTGGAATGCGAAGGCAAGCGTCACCTCCCCGGCTTCGCCCTTGTCTTCCACGGTCGCGTCCAACTGCCCGAGAAAGCACACTTTTCCTTCGTCGCCGAAGCGCACGAGATCGCCCGCGGCCAGCTTTTTCGCCCCCTTGACCAGCGCGCGCCAGCGCGACCCGTCGAGCCGCTCGATCAGCGTCGCTTCGATTTTCGGCTCGGCGCCCCGGCCGACGCGGCGGCCTCTCAGGCTCGCCGCGATGACCTTGGTGTCGTTGACGACCAGTTGATCTCCCGGCCGCAACAACTCGGGCAGGTCGCGGACTGCGCGATCCTCGAGTTCGGGCGCGCCGCCCGGGTGCACCGCGAGGAGACGCGCCGCGTCGCGCGGGCTAGCCGGTCGCAGCGCGATGCGGTCCGCCGGCAACGCGAAATCGAACGCAGAGGTGCGCATGAACGGTTCTTAATCATTTTTCCGTGCGCCGGAACGAATCAGCCTTCCGCTTTCGACTTTAGTCGATATAACCACGCTGTGGAAAACGCGGAGGCGGCGATGACCACGGTAACGCGTGAGCAATTCAGAATAAGAAGTGAAGTAGAAATCGTCCATATACCGACCGGCGCAATTTTTTCGACCTATCCGTACAGCAATCCTGACGACATGTTGCGTAGTGTTACCGCCCAGTGGGGGCGGTGCGAAGACAAGCCCAGCTCGACGCAAGACTTTGCTCGACAGGAAGTCGGCCGCGTTGCGGCAGAACTTTTACTTGAGCAAGCGAAACGCGCCCGCCGGCTGCGCCAGTAAAACGGTATTTGGTCTCACAGCGCAGGTTGCGGCGTCAGGCCGCATCTGCGGCCATGCGCGCGCTGACGATGCGATCGGGACTGGCGACCGGCTCACCGCGCTTGATCTTATCCACGTTCTCCATTCCCGCCGTCACCTTGCCCCACACCGTGTATTGCCCATTGAGCCACGGTGAATCGGCAAAGCAGATGAAGAACTGACTGTCGCCGGAATTGGGATCCTGCGCGCGCGCCATCGAAACCGTGCCGCGCACGTGCTTTTCCGGCGAGAACTCGGCCTTGAGCTTCTGCCCGGAGCCGCCCGTGCCGGTCCCGTGCGGGCAACCGGTCTGCGCCATGAATCCGTCGATGACGCGGTGGAAGGCGACGCCGTTGTAGAACCCCTGCCGCACCAGTTCCTTGATCCTCGCGACGTGCTTGGGCGCAAGATCGGGCCGCATCACGATCGTGACCGGTCCTTTGGTCGTCTCCAGAATCATCGTGTCTTCGACATTGCCCGTCATGAGCGTCCTCCGTGGAATTGGCTTGGTTATTACTGCTTGCGCGCGTCGGCCGCGACCTGCATGCGCACGATCTTGTCGGGGTTGCTGACGGCGCCGTTCTGCGCCTGCGAGCCCTTCTTGATCTTGTCGACCACATCCATGCCGGAGACGACATCGCCGATCACCGTGTACTGGCCGTTGAGGCTCGGCGCCTCCGCGAACATGATGAAGAACTGGCTGTTGGCGGAATCGTTGTCGCCGCCCTTGCGCGCCATGCCGACGATGCCGCGCTTGAACGGCACATTGGAGAATTCCGCCGGCAGGTTGGGATATTTCGAGCCGCCGGTGCCGTTGCCGAACTGGCCGTCGCCGGTCTGCGCCATGAAGCCGTCGATGACGCGATGGAACGGCACGTTGTCGTAGTACTTCTCGCGCGCCAGCGTCTTGATCCGCTCGGCATGCTTGGGCGCGAGATCGGCCCGCAGCCTGATGACGATGCGGCCATCCTTGGTGTCGAGATAGATCGTGTTCTGCGGATCGGTCTTCGCGGCCGGCTGCGCTTGCGCAACGGCGATCGAAAGACCCAGCAGGGCGAGCGCGGCGAGCATGCGGATCATGGGCGTTTCCTTGTGGAGATCGAACCGGCGGAACGTCAGCGCGCCGCTTTGGCGGCGAATTTGGCCTTCAGACGCGCCACCACGATCGGCGGCACGAAGGCGGATACGTCGCCGCCCATGCCGGCAATCTGGCGAACCAGTGTGGCGGTGATCGGGCGCACCCGGGGCGAGGCGGGCAGAAATACCGTGGCGATATCCGGCGCCATGGCTTCGTTCATGCCGGCCATCTGCATTTCGTAGTCGAGGTCGGTGCCGTCGCGCAAGCCGCGGATGAGCAGCGTCGCGCCTTCCTGCCGCGCCGCCGCGACGACGAGCCCGCTGAAGGTCAGGCTGGCGATCTCGCAGCCCTCGGCGGCCGCGACCGGCCCGCAGGTCTCGGTGAGCATGCTGAGCCGTTCCTCGGGCGTGAACAGCGGCGCCTTGCCCGGGTGAACCCCGATCGCCAGAATGAGACGATCGACCAGCCGCGCGGCGTGGCGCACGACGTCGATATGGCCGTTGGTCACCGGATCGAACGAGCCGGCATAAAATGCGATTCTTGGCATAGGCGCGGGTCTTATCCCGGAAGAATGACGATCGCAACCCACGGCATTGCTGTCGCCGTGCGGTCCGCGCGAAACGCGTTACGCCGGCCGGCGCGCGAGCGAGAGCCAAATGCCGCCACCCACCAGCACAGCGCCGGAGAAACGGCCGAGCAGCTTCGCGCGCGACGGGCGCACGAACCAGGCGCGGCCTAGGCCTGCCGCGATCCCCCATCCGGAATCGAGGACGGCGGCGATCAGCACGGAAGCAGCGCACATCACGGCAAGCTGGAACTGGGCGGGCAGCGCCGGATCGACGAACTGCGGCAGGAAGGCGGTGAAGAACGCCGCCGTCTTCGGGTTCGACACCGCGACGACAAAACCGCGCGCTGCATGGACATGTCCGCGCGCCGGCGCGAGCGAGGGTCCCTGCCCGGCCTTGCGCCAGAGCTGGACCCCGAGCCAGACGAGATAGGCCGCCCCCACATAGCGGATCACGTCGAACAACAGCGCCGAGCTCGCGAGCACGAAGGAGAGCCCGAAGGCCACTGCCCCGATCAGCAGCGCATTGCCTACCGTTGTGCCGAGCACGGTCATCAGCGCGGCCCGTACCCCGTCGGTCGCGCCGGTCGCGATGACGAGCGTCACCACCGGTCCCGGCGTCAGGATCAGCACAACGGTGATCAACAGGAAGGCTATGAACAATTCAGGATTCATGGGCACAGTCCGCCTGC
>JAEULX010000128.1 GCA_016793685.1 Bradyrhizobiaceae bacterium | reverse complement strand
TATCGGCGACCGCCAAACGCCGGCCGGCCGGGTAGGGGAGGCGCCGGCGCTCGGCCTGTCGCGGACGCTGGAGGGCCTCGGATTCGCGCTCGGCCGGCTCAAAACCGGCACGCCGCCCCGGCTCGACGGCCGGACAATCGACTGGCAAAGCCTCGAGATGCAGCCGGGGGATGATCCGCCCGAACCGTTCTCGGCGCTGACGGACCGGATCGAGAATCCGCAGATCGAATGCGGCATCACCCGCACGACGGCCGAGACGCATGCGGTCATCCGCGCCAACGTCCATCGTTCGCCGATGTATTCCGGGCAGATCGCGAGCCGCGGCCCGCGCTACTGCCCGTCGATCGAGGACAAGATCGTGCGCTTCGGCGAGCGCGACGGGCACCAGATTTTCCTCGAGCCGGAAGGGCTGGACGATGCGACCGTCTATCCTAACGGCATTTCGACCTCGCTGCCGGAAGACGTCCAGCTTGCGCTGGTGGCGACAATACCGGGGCTCGCCCGCGCGCGGGTCACGCGGCCCGGTTATGCGATCGAATACGACCACGTCGATCCGCGCGAACTCGATCCGACGCTGGAGACGAAGCGGCTGAAGGGCCTTTTCCTCGCCGGCCAGATCAATGGCACCACCGGCTACGAGGAGGCCGCGGGGCAAGGTCTGGTGGCAGGGGTGAACGCGGCGCTGCGCGCGGGCGGCGGGGAGGGCTTCGTCATCGACCGCTCCGACGCCTATCTCGGCGTGATGATCGACGACCTGGTGACGCGCGGGGTGACCGAGCCGTACCGCATGTTCACCTCGCGCGCGGAATACCGGCTGACGCTGCGCGCCGACAATGCCGACCAGCGGCTCACCGCGAAGGGCATGGCGCTGGGCTGCGTCGGCGCCGAACGCAAGGCCCGCTTCGGTGCGAAGATGCAGGCGCTGACGGCGGCGCGGGATTTTGCCTGCTCGGTGTCGGTGACGCCGTCGGAGGCCGAGCGGTTCGGCTTCTCCCTGAAAAAGGACGGGCAGCGGCGCAGCGCGTTCGATCTTCTCGCCTACCCCGATTTCGGAATGGCCGAAGTGTCGCGCATCTGGCCCGAACTGGGAGCGCTTGCCCCCGCGATCGCCGAGCAGCTCGAGATCGACGCGAAATACTCGGTCTATCTCGACCGGCAGGCGGCCGATATCGCGGCTTACCGGCGCGACGAAGCGCTGGCGCTTCCGGACGACCTCGACTATGCGGCGATGACCGGGCTCTCGCACGAGGTGCGGCAGAAGCTCGCCGCGATCCGTCCGCGCACGCTCGGCCAGGCCGGGCGCATCGACGGCGTTACGCCGGCGGCGCTGACGCTGCTGGCGGCGCATATGCGGCGGCCTCGCCGCGGCGAGCGCAAGACCGCCGGGACTTGAGCGAATCCCGGTTTGATAGAATCGGGCTTCGCTCTATTTCTTTGTGTTGTGGCATTGTCTGACGGCGAACCGGCTCCCGCCCCCGGATCGAGTCCGAGGGCATGCTACGCCGAAAAATGCTCCAGTAGGTGGCGCGAAGGACGGTTCTCCACGGCTTGGACGGAGGCCGGCAAACAGCCGAGTTGCGGCGACTGAAGACCCCTCAGGCCAACGTGACCGCGAATGGGCCGCTGCTCACTCCCGATTCGGAAGATCGCCTTGCCGCGCTCCGCCTGACCCCTGTTTCACGTGAAACAGAGGAGCGGCTCGATCGGTTTGTCGCATTGCTGCTGGCGTGGCAGGCGACGACGCAACTCGTCGCGCAGTCGACCATCCCCCGCCTGTGGACCCGGCATATCGCCGACTCGCTGCAGCTTTTGCCGCTCGCTCCGGAGGCGCGCACGTGGGTCGACCTCGGATCGGGCGGCGGTTTTCCCGGGGTCGTGCTGGCTTGCGCGCTCGCCGACAGGCCCGGCGCAAAAATCCATCTGGTCGAAAGCAATGCCCGCAAGGCTGCATTTTTACGTGAAGTCACACGCACGCTGCTAATTCCGGCCATTGTCCATTGTGCGCGAATCGAGGATTTTATTGCCGACGAATCAGTGACGCCCGAGATCGTCACCGCACGCGCCCTGGCGCCGCTCGATAAGCTGGCCGGTTTGGTCGCGCCATTCGTGGAACTAGGCGCAACAGCTCTGATCCTCAAAGGTCAAGATGTTGAGGATGAATTACGCGAAGCCACTAAATCTTGGATCATTGACGTTGACTTGGTCCCCAGCAAGACGGATGCTTCAGGCCGGATTCTCGTCGTGCGAATGCTCACGCATCGCGATGATTGCGGGTGATCGCCGTCGTCACCCGCTGTCAACGCCACTCCAAGCTTTCGCTCGCGGCGTCCGCCAGGTCCTTTCCTCGCTCACGTCTGCCGCAAGGTGACGTCCATGTCCGATCCCTCCGACTTTCTCGAAGACCCCGACCCTTTCGAGCCGGAGACTTCGCCTGAAGAGCTCCCACCTGCGAAGATGGAGCCGAAGTCGTTCGCCGCATCGTTGATCGCCGAGGCTGCGGTGAGAGCCGAGCCGCGCCCCGCCGCACCGCAGCCGGTCGCGGACGAACCGCCGCCAGCGGCCGGCCTCGGGGTTCCCGCCGCACCGCCCGTCGTGACCGACATCTCCACCGCCGAAGCATCGCCGGCGCCGACGGAGGCGGCCGAAGCGCCCGAGCAGCCCGACGCACGCGACGCAGCCGCCGCACCCGAACCCGCCGACGCATCGCAATCCGGTGAGACAGCGGCGGACGCGCCGGGCGAGGTCGTTCCGTTTCCTGCCGAACGCGCCGCATCCGAATCGCCGCGCGCCCTGCGCATTCTCGCGATCGCCAATCAGAAGGGCGGCGTCGGCAAGACGACGACGGCGATCAATCTCGGCACCGCGCTCGCGGCGGCGGGAGAGCGCGTGCTCGTCATCGACCTCGACCCGCAGGGCAACGCCTCGACCGGCCTCGGCATCGACCGGAAGAATCGCGCGCTCACCACCTATGACGTGCTGATCGGACAGGCGAGCCTGCGCGACACCATTCTGCCGACCGCCGTCGCGCGGCTGTCGATCGCGCCGTCGACGATTGATCTCGCCGGCATCGAACTCGAGATCGGCCCGATGCGCGACCGCGCCTTCCGCCTGCGCGACGCGCTGACGGCGTTGGCGGCGGAGCTGGGTGCGGACGATGCATTCACGTATGTGCTGGTCGACTGCCCGCCCGCGCTCAATCTGCTCACGGTCAACGCCATGGCCGCCGCGCACGCCATCATCGTGCCGCTGCAATGCGAGTTCTTCGCGCTCGAAGGCTTGTCGCAGCTTCTCAAGACCGTCGATCAGGTGAAGACCGCGCTCAATCCCGCGCTCGCGATCCACGGCATCGTGCTCACGATGTACGACAAGCGCAACAACCTGTCGGACCAGGTGGTCGACGACGTCCGCCAGTTCATGGGCAGCCGCGTCTACAACACGGTCATTCCCCGCAATGTCCGCGTCTCCGAGGCGCCCTCATACGGCAAGCCGGTGCTGGTGTACGACCTCAAATGCGCGGGCAGCGAAGCCTATCTGCGGCTCGCGGCCGAAGTCATCCAGCGCGAGAAGGATATGACCGAGCGGCTTGCGGGCTGAGCGGGTTTCGGCGCTTTTTTCATCGGTACGGGGGATCTCGTGAAAGCATTGTCAGGAGGAGCGGCGATGGCGGATGGTCCGCGCTCGCGGCTCGGGCGCGGTCTTGCTTCGCTCATCGGCGACGCCGCCGATACGAATGCGGCGACCACGCCGGAGCGCACGCAGGGCACGCGGCGCGTGCCGATCGAATTTCTGCGGCCCAATCCGCGCAATCCACGCCGCAATTTTCCCGAGGCCGAGCTCGAGGAGCTTGCGACCTCGATCAAGGAACGCGGCGTCATCCAGCCGGTGCTGGCGCGGGCGGTGCGCGGGTCGAGCGATCAATTCGAGATCATCGCCGGCGAACGGCGCTGGCGGGCGGCGCAGCGCGCCGGCGTTCACGATATTCCGGTGCTCGTCATCGAGGCGAGCGACAGCCAGGCGCTGGAGATCGCGATCATCGAAAACGTCCAGCGCGCGGGCCTGAATGCGCTGGAAGAGGCCGCGGGCTATCAGTCGCTGGTCGACGAGTTCGCCTACAGCCAGGACGACGTCGCCAGGACCGTCGGCAAGAGCCGCAGCCATGTGGCCAACACGCTGCGGCTGCTGAAGCTGCCCGACACCGTCAAGACGCACATTCATGCCGGCAGGCTGAGCGCCGGGCATGCGCGCATGCTGATCGGATTGGACGACGCCGCCGAGCTTGCCAAGGACATCATCGAGCGCGACCTCAATGTCCGCCAGGTCGAAGCGCTGGCGCAGCAGCGCGCCGGAAAGGACGGAAAATCGCCGGCGCGGCGCGCGCGCCGAGCCGCCGCCAAGGACGCCGACACGCTCGCCTTGGAGAAGCGCGTGTCGGATGCGCTCGGGCTCAGCGTCAGCATCGACAATCGCGGCGAAACGGGCGTGCTGCACGTGCATTACCGCAGTCTCGAACAGCTCGAAGACGTGCTGCGCCGCCTGGAACGCGCGGGATAAGCGA
>JAEULX010000122.1 GCA_016793685.1 Bradyrhizobiaceae bacterium | reverse complement strand
CAGACGAGCAGCGTGACCGAAGCGCCGAGCGCAACCGTGGCATACGGCCCGACGCGTCTGAGCCAAACCGCGAGGCGGCTCGGCGTCGTTTCGGTGTCGTTACTCGATACCTCAGGCATCAGGCTTCAGGGCCTCGCAGGCTCGGACCGCTGCGCCGGCCACGCCGGACATTGCGCCGGCGCCGGCGGTGCTTGTCCAATGATCTCCAAACCTTATGCCAAGTCGCGTCGCGTGGTATCCGTGAGCAATTACAGGTCCTTGGCTAGCCCGGACTAGCTCGGAAACGCTGCTTGGATTTGCAATTTGCAAAACGGGAATCGCAAATTGCGAAGCAATTAGCATCACTGGGCGGCGCTAAAGGCGCCGTGACGCAACGGGAACAAGGGTCGTGAACGCCGGGCCTCGCATTGTCACGGTAACGCTGAACGCCTCGATCGATCAGACGGCGATCATTCCCAACTTCACGGCCGGCGAAGTTAACCGCGTCGCCCGGGAGCAATCGGATGCCGGCGGCAAGGGCGTGAACGTGGCGTCGTTTCTCGCCGATTTCGGCCATGCGGTCGCCGTGACCGGCGTGCTCGGCGCCGACAACCAGGAACTGTTTCTCCGCCTGTTCGCGGACAAGAAATTGATCGATCGCTTCATTCGCGTTCCCGGCCACACGCGGGTCAACATCAAGGTCGCCGACGACGCCCGCCACCAGGTCACCGACATCAATTTCCCAGGCGTCAACGTTCCCGCCGAGACGATCGGCGCCGTGTCGGCGACGATCGATGCGCTGGCGGGGGAGGGGGCGGAGGTGTTCATCCTCTCCGGCAGCTTGCCGACCGGTGTCGCTCCGGCGATCTATCGCGACATCGCGACGCGGCTCAAAGTGCGCGGCTGCAAAGTCGTCGTCGACACCAACGGCGAGGCGCTGGCCCGGGCCGTCGAGGCGGCCCCCGACATCATCAAGCCGAATATCGACGAACTGGTTGGACTGCTCGGCTGTCCGCTCGATGACGAGGCCGCGATCGTTGCGGCGGCGCGCTCCCTCCGCACGCGCGGGATCGGGTGGGTCGTGGTGTCCATGGGTGGCGACGGCGCTATTTTCGTGACGGCCGACGCTGCGGTCCGTGCAACGCCCCCGCCGGCGCCGGTCAAGAGCACGGTGGGCGCCGGCGACGCGATGGTCGCCGGCATCGTCCACGCCAGCCTGCAAAACCTGGGCGTCGAGGACTGCGCGCGGATCGCCACAGCCTTCTCGCTCGGCGCCCTCGGCGAGATTGGACCGCACCTGCCGTCTCCTGACGTCGTCGACGCGTTCGCACGCCAGGTCACGATACGGCGCATCGAGACTCGAGCAGCCAATTGAAACGGCCGCCCTTACGGCAGCGCTGCCGGATCTAGCGCGACTTGGCGTTGTTCATGTCGTCAAGCGCCTTCCATGTCGACGGTCCGACGATGGCGTCGGTGGGCAGGTTGGCTCCGCGCTGAAACTCGGTGACCGCCTGCTCGGTCTCCGGTCCGAACGCTCCGTCGGCGGTAATGCCAAGCAGCGCCTGCACTGCCGCGACGGAGGGGCCGTTCGTGCCCCGGCGCACCGCGGGGCGCTGATCCGGCTCGGCAACATTGACCGTGATCTGCTTGGACATGACGGGCGGGTCATGCGGGACGTGATCCGCATCGCCCAGGACCAGTTGCAGCGTGTGCGGTCCCGGCGTCAGCGTCACCTCGCCCTGGGTCTGGCCGGCGCCGAAGTGCAGATGATTGAAATCGTTCGGAATAGGCCCGTCGGACGACGGCGTCGGCGCGTCGATGATCACATGGTGGTGGCCGGTATTGGGCTTGTTTATGCCGGCGGGCGCCACGCCCATGTTCAACAGCCCGAAGCGGATGATCATGTGGGCCGGAATATATTGTCCGTCGCGCACATTCTCGAAATAGACCTCTGCGCCGCCCGGCGCGGGTTGCCGCTTGGCGGCGCTCGCGCCGCTTTGCGCCGGATCGACCACGTTCACGGTGATGCGCTCCGAGTAGACCGGCGGCGTGTGCGGGATGTGGTCCTTGTCGCCAAGGATAAGCTGCAGCGTATGCTTGCCGGGAGTGAGGGTCACCTGCGCTTCGGACTGGCCACCGCCGAAATGCAGATGGTTGAAGTCGTTGGGTATCGGCTGGTCGAGCGGCGGCAGCGGCGCGTCGATGATCAGGTGGTGATGCCCGGCATTCTCCCGGCCGATTCCTGCGGGCGCAACGCTCATCTTGCGCAGGCCGAAGTGAATGGTCGGCGTCGCGGACAGCGTGTCGCCGTCCTTGATGCCGATGAAGTACACCGCGGCTCCCGGCGGCGAGGTTGCGGGGCCGCCTTTCGTCTGCGCGGAGGCGGGCCCGAGGGACGCCATCGCGGCGGCGATCGTGAACGCCCAAGCAAGACATCTGGCGCGCTTAAAGGCTGTCGTCGGCGTGATGCTTTTCATCGTCCGCTCCACCTCGCCTGTAATCTGCAGGAGGTCCGGCATGCGTGTCGCCCTTCGAAGGCAGTGCCGTCCCAATGAGAAAGCTGACCGGTTTTGCCGGCGCATTGCAAGTTGACTGCGTGCAACGAAGCGTCGCAGCGGTTCCCCGCGGAAAACGCGACGCCGGCGCTTCAATGCGTCCCCAGCGCCGCAAGCGGCGACGCGATTCCGCACCGGCTCCGAGCGACGCCGAGATGACATGCGCGAGGCGCGGCGAAGCCTCGTCGCTTGGTTGTTGACGGTGCGTATTGGGTCCGGCCCGGATCGCAACGCCCTCCCTCGGTAACGTGGGTTGTGCCGCAGCAGGCGTTCTTCAGTTCTTCCGGAGAGTGCCCGGGTTCATCGGATAGATGCCTTTGCAGGCGGCCCCGGCAGGCGGCCGGGTCGAACCGGCATCGCGACGGGGGCGGACATCCGCAATTCACCGATCTCGCGTTAGTAGCCCGCTGGTAGTAATCTCAAGATGCAAATCCGTCGCAAAAGCAATTGCCTAGGAGACTGCCGTGTCGTCCCGCCTTGCCCTGTCGCCGTGTGCTTCCCTTCAGTCAGAGTGCACGGCTGCGCCGGGCGCCAGCGAGGCATGGCTGCCGTGGCTCTCGGCGCAGATCGCGGCCTTCTTCGTGCGCTACCGGCATCGGCTGATCTTTCTGCACGCCTTCATGTTTTTGCTGTTCATCGTGGTCATCGGCGGACCGCTGCTGCTGCCCGATCCGCCCGGCGACGCGACCCCGCTGAACAACCTGCGGGTGGCGGCGAATTTCGCGCTGTGGGGCATCTGGTTCCCGGTCGTGTTCCTGTCGGTGATCTTCACCGGCCGCTCGTGGTGCGGCCTGTTGTGTCCGATGGGCGCCGCCTCCGAATGGGTCAACAAGGTCGGGCTGCAACGGCCGATCCCGCGCTGGCTTGCCTGGGAAGGGACGCCGCTGATCAGCTTCATCCTGATCACGGTGCTCGGCCAGACCGTCGGCGTGCGCGATCATCCGGAAGCCGCAGCGGAAATTTTCGGCACCACCATGCTCGGGGCGATCGTGATCGGCTTCCTGTTCGGTCGCCGCAAGCGCGCGTGGTGCCGGCACATGTGCCCCATCGGCCGGGTGCTCGGCCTCTATTCACGGCTTGGCGCGGTGCAGTTCGAACCGCGGGTGCGGCTGCCGGGCGGCGACGCGCGCACCGAGAGGGGCATCTGCCCGACCATGATCGACCTGCCGCGCAAGACCGAATCGCGCCACTGCCTCACCTGCTTCCGCTGCGTGAACCCGGGCGCCAAGGGCGGCATCGAAATGACGCTGCGGCGGCCGGGCGCCGAGATCGAGCAGATCGGCAACCATCACGCCAGCCACTCCGAGGCCTGGTTCCTGTTCCTCGACACCGGCGTCGCGCTCGGCGCGTTCCTGTGGCTGGTGCTGCCGATCTATCAGACGTGGCGGCAGAATGTCGGCGTGTGGTCGCTCGAGCGCGGCTGGACCTGGATGACCGAGGTCGGCCCGGGCTGGCTGATGAGCGTGCATCCCGAGCGCGGCGAGTCGTTCATGTGGCTCGACTTCGTCATGATCGTCGGCTTCATGCTGGGCTGCATGATCGTGATGACGGCAGGCATTGCTGCGCTGAACGTGGTGGCAAGCTGGCTCGCGCGCCGCGCCGGCGCCAAGCGCGACTTCAAGAGCTGCTTCACCGAGCTCGGCTACCAGTATGCGCCGGTCGCGCTGATGTCGCTCGTCATCAGCCTCGGCGCGGAGCTGTTCGAGCCGATCAAGTGGACGATGTTCGGCCATGCCGGGGTCAGCGCCGTGAAGGCGACTTTCTTCCTCATCGGCGTCGTCTGGAGCATCTGGCTCGGCTGGCGGATCTTGGCGAGCCAGGACGTGCCGCAGGCGAAGCGGTGGCTGCCGTCGCTGCCCGGCTTTGCCGGCATCCTCGCGACGGGCGTCGTCTGGTGGCCGGCGATTTTCGGGGTTTAGGGAAACTCTGCGCCACGCTCACGCATCGCGGCCTATGACCGGTCGACCTTGAAAATGGGCAGGTCGACCACCGCGCGGAGACCGCCGCGCGGCGCATCGGCGAGCGTCAGCCGCCCGCCATGCGATTCGGCAACGGCGCGGGCGACCGCGAGCCCGAGCCCGGCGCCGCCGGTGCGGCGGTTGCGCGAGGCCTCCTTGCGCACGAACGGCTCCATCATCGCCGCGCGATCCTCCTCGCGGATGCCCGGTCCGCTGTCGTCGATGGTGACGACGAGCATGTCCCCGCGAACGTCGGCCGTGATCCGCGCCTCGTGGCCATAGGCGATCGCATTGTCGATGAGGTTCGCAAACAGCCGGCGCAGCGCAATCGCATCGCCCAGCAGCTCCGCCGTCCGCGCCGCCTGCGAGAGATCGATCGTCACCATCTTGTCGGCGCGGCGGCGATCCTCGGCCTCGCGCGTAAGCAGCGCGGCAACTTCGACAAGCTCCTCATGATGGACGGGCGTTCCGGTCCGGAATGCGAGCAACGAGTCGTCGAGCAGACGGCTCATCTCGTCGAGATCCTCGACCGCCTTTGTGCGCTCCGAAGCGTCCGGGATGAGGTCGGCGCGCAGCCGCAGCCGCGTCACATAGGTGCGAAGGTCATGGGAGATGCCGCCCACAAGCGCCATGCGCGCGCGCAGCAGGTCGGCGATGCGCCCGGTGAGGCGGTTGAACGCGCCGGTCAGCGCGCGGATTTCCGGGGCGCTGCGCGGCGAGTCGGGAATGACCGGCGCTTCCGCGCCGAGCGGCACGGCATCGACCGACTCGGCGAGTTTCTGGATCGGCCGCGCCTCCCGGCGCAGGAGGTAGAGCGCGACGACGGCAATGCCGAGCCCGAGAATTCCCGCCCAGAAGCCCGGCGGCAGGCCGAGCACCGAAAGGCTGAGCACGCCCCCCGCGGAAACGATCAGCGTCTCGCCGTCCTTCAGGCCGACCTCGATTTCCACCGAGCCCGGCGACACCCAGGCGAGCGCCTTGAGCGGGCCCTGGAGAAATTCGCTGGAGGGTTCGACGCGGACCCGCACCGCGCGGTCGCCCAGCGCGCCGAGATAGCGGCGCAGGATGAAGTCCACGAGCGGCGCTTCGTACCAGGCCGGATCGCGCGACGACGGCCGCTCGTCGGCGATGCGCACGCTGAGATCGGCGCTGTTGGCGGCGCGCAGGACCTTGGGCCACTGATCCTTGGGCAGACTTTCGATGAGTTCGACCAGCGCCGCCGCCTGGTCCGGCAGCGGAAGCCGCAATCCGCCTTCGGTCGCGCGGCTGCGCTGAAGCAGGTAGACGGCGACCGCGAGCAATTGCAGCGCGACCAGGCTCGTCGCGAAGATGATGAACAGCCGGGCGCCGAAACCGAGACGGATCATGGCGCAAGCTGCTTGACGGTGGCGACGAACAGATAGCCGTTGTTGCGCACCGTGGTGATGAGCGCGAGGCCTGGCGCCACCGCTTCGATCTTCTTGCGCAGCCGCGAGATGGTCATGTCGATCGTGCGGTCGAACGGGCTGGCGTCGCGGCCGCGCGTCCAGTCGAGCAGTTGCTCGCGCGTGAGCACGCGCCGCGGCCTTTGCACGAAACAGGCAAGCAGATCGAATTCCGCACTCGTCAGGGCGACCGGCTCGCCCTCGCGGTTGGCGAGGCTCCGGGCGTCGAGGTCGATGACGAGCCCTTCGAATGCATAGCGGCGGCTCGAAGCGGCTTCGCCCATGCCGCGCGCGCGCCGCAGAATCGCACGGACGCGGGCAACGAGTTCGCGCGGGTTGAACGGCTTGGTCAGATAATCGTCGGCCCCCATTTCGAGGCCGACCACCCGGTCGATCGCATCGCTTTTCGCCGTCAGCATCAGGATCGGCACGGCGCCGCCGTGGCCGCGCAAGCGCCGGCAGATCGACAGGCCGTCCTCTCCCGGCAGCATCAGGTCGAGGATCACGAGTTCGGGGACGCTTCGTGCGAGAATGGCGTCGAGGTCCGCGCCGCTCTGCGCCTCCTCGACCCGGTAGCCTTCGCGCGACAGCAGACCCACGACGAGGCGGCGAATCTCGTCATCGTCTTCGACGACGGCAATCAGGGCGTCGGCGCTCGGCTCCATGGCGCATTGGTAAACGGGAACAAGCACGGCCGACAAGCTGGCCGGCAGCCCCGTTACAGATCGTTACACGCTGTCCAACTTTGTCCCGCACCGTTACCGCCGCGGCAAACCGGCGTGAACCGCGCGCGGCATGATCGCGCTCGCATGGGGGGCATGGCCCTCTTCATCGACGGAGAGCTACCATGAACAAGTCCATTCTTATCGCTGCCGCCACGGGCATGATCGCGTTGACCGCGTTCACCGGCGCCGCTGAGGCCCGCATGCGCAGCGGAACGTTTGTCGGCCCGCGCGGCGGCGTGACGACGTGGTCGGCGCAGCGCAACTGTTCCGGCGGCACGTGCACCGCCTCGAAAACCGTGACGGGACCGCAGGGACGCACCCGCAGTTGGGAGGGCACGCGCACTTGCTCCGGCGGCAACTGCAATTCGCAGGGCAGCTACACCGGGCCTGCCGGCAATACCTGGACGCACCAGGGCTCGAGTTCCTGTGCGGGTGGCCAATGCGCCTACGGCGGAACGGTCACCGGGCCGCGCGGCAATACCGGGACTTACAGCGGCACCGTCACCCGCGGCCAGTGAGCGAGCAAGAGCATTTTCAGGCGAAGTGGAATCCGGTTCGCCGTCAGAAAAAGCGGCAAGACAAAGAGAAATAGAGCGAAGCCGGATT
>JAEULX010000056.1 GCA_016793685.1 Bradyrhizobiaceae bacterium | reverse complement strand
TGGAGGCCAAGGCCGAGCTGACCGCCGCGTATCTATTCCTGCGCGAGGTCGAACATCGGCTGCAGATGGTGGCCGACGAGCAGACGCACACCCTGCCCCCCGACCGCGAGAGCCTCGACCGATTCGCGCGCTTCGCAGGCTTCGATGGCCGCGATGCCTTCGCCGAGGCATTGCTGCTGCATCTTTACGCGGTGCAACGCCATTATGCCCGGCTGTTCGAGGACGCGCCGACCCGCGCGGCGCATCAGCGCGGCCTGGTGTTTCCGCCTGATCGCAACGAGCGCGAGACCCTCGACAAGCTCGTCGAGATGGGGTTTCGCCAGCCGGTCGAGGTGTCCGACGCGGTGCGCGGCTGGCTCGCGGGCGTGCCGCGCTCCCTGCGCGGGCAGTTCGCGCGCAGCCATTTCGCCCGGCTCATTCCGGTGCTGATCGACCACCTCGCCAGCGCCGAAAACCCCGATGCGGCGGTCACCGCGTTCGATCGCTTTCTCAACAGCCTGCACGGCGGCGCGACGCTTTTCGCCCTGCTCAACCAGAACCCCGACCTCGTCGCCCTGGTGGCGCATTTGCTCGGCACCGCGCCGCGGCTGGCCGACATCCTTGCGCAGCACCCGCAGGTCATGGATCCGCTGATCGATCCCGCCTTCTTCGGCGCGCTGCCCAACGCCGAGGTGCTGCAGGCCGAGTTGACGCGTTCGCTCGAACAGGCGCGCACCGACGAGGACTTCCTCGACCGCGTGCGGCTGTTCGGCCAGGAGCACATGTTCCTGATCGGAGCCCGCATCCTGTCCGGCACCGCGTCCGCGGAGCAGGCCGGCGACGCCTTCGCAAGCCTGGCCGACGTGGTCATCCGCGCGCTGCACCACACGACGGACAACACCTTCGCCGCGAGCTACGGCCGCATCCGCGGCGGGGAGAGCGCAATCATCGCCATGGGCAAGCTCGGCGGTCGGGAAATGGCGGCGAGTTCCGATCTCGATCTCATCGTCGTCTACGACTTCGATCCCGCGCATCCGGAATCGGACGGCCCCCGCGCGCTCTACGGCGCGCAGTACTTCGCCCGCTTTACCCAGCGACTGATCAACGCGCTCACCACCCAGACCAATTACGGCCGCCTCTATGACGTCGACATGCGGCTGCGCCCCTCCGGCCGCTCCGGCCCGGTCGCGACCGCGATCGCGTCGTTCCGCGAATACCAGCGCAACGAAGCGTGGACGTGGGAGCACATGGCGCTGACGCGCGCGCGCGTCGTGTCGGCGTCGCCCGCTTTCGCCGCGCAGGTCGAGCAGGCGATCCAGGAAATCCTTCGCCTGCCGCGCGATGCGGAGGTCACCGCCGGCGACGTCGTCGAGATGCGCGCGGCGATCGCGACCGAGAAGGGCGACCAGGAGCGCTGGAACCTGAAATATGTGGCCGGCGGCCTCACCGACATCGAGTTCATCGCCCAGTACCTGCAGCTTGTTCATGCCGCCGACATCCCCGCCATTCTCGACACCTCGACGATCCGCGCGCTGGACAAGGCGGCGCGCCACGGCGTGCTCAAGACCGAGGATGCGGAAGTGCTGCGCCCGGCGGCGCGGCTCTATCAAGACCTGACGCAGATCCTGCGCCTGTGTCTCACCGGACCGTTTGATCCCGCCGCAGCCGGGCAAGGCCTCATCGGCCTGCTCACCCGCGCCGCCGACGTGCCCGACATCGCGACGCTCGAAGCGCACCTCGCCGATACGCAGGAGCGCGTGCGCCAGAGCTTCGTCCGCATTCTCGGCGCTATGCCCTGAGGCCATAGTCGCCCTCGGCGGACAACCGAGCGGCCTTCCCGCCCGCGATCAGTGGCGCAGGGAGCTCTCTCCCGTCGCGTGCAGGCGCACCGACGAGCCCCATTTGTATTCGAGCGGCTTGGGCGTGCGCTGCTTGTTGGGAATGCGCAGCATCACGATGGTCCCTTTGTTCGGCGTCGAGCGGATGCGCATGGTGCCGCGGTGCAGCTCGATCAGCGACTTGGAAATGGCAAGGCCAAGTCCCGAGCCCTGATGGCTCTTGGTGAAATGGTCCTCGACCTGCTCGAACGGCCGGCAGAGCTTCGACAAAGCCTCGCGCGGGATGCCGATCCCGGTATCGGCGATGGCGATGATCAGGCTGCGCCCGGAATTGCGCGCGTGCACGCGCACTTCGCCGCCGTCGCTGGTGAACTTGACCGCATTCGACAGCAGATTGAGCACGACCTGCTTCAGCGCGCGGCGGTCCGCGGTGATGACGATGCCGGGCGCGATGCGCGACGTGACGGTGAGCGACTTGTCCTGGGCGCGCTTGGCGACGACGCGGATCGCCTCGCCCAGGATGCGGTCGACCTCCACCTCCTCGAGATCGAGGCGCATCCGTCCTGCCTCGATGCGCGACATGTCGAGAATGTCGTTGATCACCTCCAGGAGATACTGGCCGCTCTCGCGAATGTCCCGGCAGTATTCCTCGTAGCGGTCGACGCCGAGCGGGCCGAACAGCCGCGCCTCCATGATCTCGGAGAACCCGATGATGGCGTTGAGCGGCGTGCGCAGCTCGTGGCTCATATTGGCGAGGAACTTCGACTTCGCCTGATTGGCTTCCTCGGCCCGGGTCTTTTCCGCCGAATATTTCTCCGCGAGTTCGGCAAGCTCGCGCGCCTGCGCCTGCAGCGCCTGCTGCGAGGCGCGCAGGTCGGCGATCGTCGCCATCAGCCGGCGCTCGCCCTGGACGAGTTGCGCTTCGTGACGCTTGATCGCGGTGATGTCGGTGCCGACCGAAACGTAGCCGCCGTCCTTGGTGCGCCGCTCGCTGATCTGCAGCCAGCGGCCATCGTCGAGCTGCGCCTCGAACGTGCGCGCCCCGAGGATCGCCGAGCCGCGCTCGTTAACGATGGTGCGGGCGACGTGCTGCCGTCCGGCTGCGAGCACCGCTTCGTAGGATGTTCCGGCGGCGATGGCCTCGTCCGACAGATTGTGCAGTTCCTGGAAGTTGGAATTGCACAGCACCAGCCGGTTCTCGGCGTCCCACAGGACGAAGGCCTCGGGGATGGTTTCGATCGCATCGCGCAGCCGCAGGTCGGCGGCGACGGTCTTCTCCACCAACGACTTCTGCTCCGTTATGTCGACCGCGATGCCGATCAGGTGCAGCCCGTCTTCATGTGGCTGCCGGATGAGTTCGCAGCGCAGGCGAAGCCACACCCAGTTCCCCCGTGCGTGGCGCATGCGGAAGGCGCGATCGATCGACTGCGCGCCGCCGTCGGCGAGTTCGGCCGCCAGCGCATAGAGATCGGCGTCCTGCGGGTGCACGAGCTTGTTGACGTCGCCGAAGGCGAGAAGATCGTCGCGCGTCTCCACGCCCAGCATCGCGAACATCGACTGCGACCAGAAAATGCGGCCGCTGGCGAGGTCCCAATCCCACAGTCCGCAGCGGCCGCGATTGAGCGCCGTATCGACGCGGCGGCGCACCGTATCGTGGATCGTATCGGCTTCGCGGGCGCGCGCGGCCTGCCAATGGAAGGCAAAGCCGAGAATCAAGACGACAAAGCCGGTGGTCGCCGAGAGGGTGGCCGTGAGGGTCGTGTCGGAGCGCCAGCGGGCGAGCGCCTGCGCGCTCGGCTCGATCACCGCAAGGTAACCCAGCGGCGTCTGCAGCGGATGAACGATCGCAAACGCCCAGGTACCGTCGGCAAGCTCGATCTCCCGTGCGGTGGCGCGGTGGGCCAGGGTGGAAAGCAGGTGCTGGGGTCCGAAGATGTCGACGAGCTGGCGGCCCGGCCCGTTCTTGAACGAGGTCCCGGCAAGGACGATGCCGCTCGGATCGGAGACGATGATGTCCCGATGCTTGAACTGCGCGCGGCCGCTGAACGGAGCCAACGCGTCCTGGAGCCGCCGCGCATCGGCCGGCTGCCCCCGCGTCGTCCGCTCCAGGCGGTCGGCCAGCTGGCTTGCCAGCAGGTCGAGTTCGTTCAGCACCGCCGCGACGACCTGCCGGCGATTGTCGTGAACCTGCACGCCAGCGCCGATGGTGACCGTGACCAGGAATGTGATGATCAACACCGGCACCGCGCGGCGCAGAACGGTTTCGGCGCCGAGAAGACGCCGATAGGCGGGCTTGGCGATGGATTGTGCCAAGCCCTTGATGGAATCCGTACTCGCTGACGCGCTCGCTACGTGCGCGGGCGTCATCGCTGCCTCCTCGGGTACGTGTCTCTCCGGATTGACGTGCCGCATCACTCCGAATGAGCGGCATTGGAATCGAATCGTCTGATTCTGTCGAGAGACCCCGATTCACTTTCGCGGATCAACGGCGGTCTGCGGCGCTATTTTTTGCGGAAAGCCCGCAGGCTACGCTGCAAGCGCGGGCCGAGGGACTCGCCCAAGGGCAGGCCCGCGTCCGTTTTTACGGCGGCGGACCGCCGCCGGTCGGCGCCGAATCAGCGCGGCATTAGGCCGCTGCGAGCGAGCGATCGACGATGTCCTTGAGGTCGCGCGACAGCGCCGCGGCGGCGGCAACCCGCCGCAGCTCGGCTTCCGCGCTTGTGCGCCGCACAGGTTCGAGCACACGCCAACTGCGGAATGCGGTCATCAGGCGGGCGGCCACTTGCGGATTCTTGCCGTCGAGCGCGAGCACGGTATCGGCAATAAAGGCGTAGCCCGCCCCGTCGGCGCGATTGAACTGGGTCTGGTTCATCTGGGCGAACGAGCCGATGAGCGCCCGCACCCGGTTGGGATTGGCGAGCGAAAACGCCGGATGCCCGGCAAGCTCGCGGACGCGCGCCAGAGTTCCCGCCTCGGGAATCATGGCCTGGAGGGCGAACCATTTGTCGACGACAAGGTGATCTGCTTCGTAGCGGCGATAAAAGTCGCCCAGCGCGGCGCTGCGCTCCAGCGTGTCGTGCAGGCTCAGGGTAGCGAGCGCCGCCATGCGGTCCGTCATGTTGTTGGCGCTGTAGTATTGCCGCTCGGCGAGCGCGATCCCTGCAGCATCTCCATTCGCCGCGATGAGGTCGAGGCAGACGTTTTTCAGCGCCCGCCGGCCGGCGCTCGCCGCGTCCGGGCTATAGGGGCCGTCGTCGTGCAAATCGATATAGGCGGCGCGCAGTCCGTCGCCGAGCCCCGTTCCGATTGCGCATCGCAATGCCTGGCCGGCGAGGAAGATCGCCTCGGGGTCGACGTCACGCGCGATATCCCGCGCGATGTCGCCCTCGGAGGGCATGGCGAGCGCCTGCGCGACGAAGGCCGGCTCGAGGCGCAGGTCGGCGAGAATCGCGGCGAGCGCGTCGATCAGCCCGCTGTCCTGCCGCATCGCGCCGCCTGCGCGCACCGCGCCGACATTCTCGATGAGAAGCGCGGAGGCGAGCGTCTGCACCGCCTGCCATCGGTTGAAGGGATCGCCGTCGCGGGCGGCGAGAAAGCGCAGTTCATCGTGGGAAAGATTCGACGTGATCTTCACCGGCGCGGAGAAGCCGCGGTTGAGCGACAGCGCCGGGGATGCGGGAATGTCCGCGAACGTGAAGGTCTCCGCCGCCTGAGTGAGGGTCAGCACGCCGCGCGGAAGCGTCCGGCCGTCGCTCGTGACCAGCGGCAGATCATGTCCCTCCGGCCCGACCAGCCCGAGCGCGAGCGGCACGGCCATCGGCGCCTTGATCGGCTGGCCCGGCGTCGGCGGAACGACCTGGAGGATGTCGATCGCAAAGGTTTGCGCCTGCGCATCATGGCGGGTGGTGACGAACAGTTCCGGCGTGCCCGCCTGGCTGTACCACAGCATAAATTGGCGCAGATCGACGGAGGCCGCGTCGGCGAAGCAGGCGACGAACTCCTCGACCGTCGCCGCACGCCCGTCGTGGCGAGCGAAATACAGGTCCATGCCGGCGCGGAAGGACTCAGGACCGAGGAGGGTCTTGAGCATGCGCACCACCTCGGCCCCTTTTTCGTAGACGGTCGCCGTGTAGAAATTGTTGATCTCGCGATAGACCTCCGGGCGCACCGGATGGGCGAGCGGACCCGCATCCTCGGCGAATTGCTGGCTGCGCAGCGCGCGCACGTCGGCAATGCGTTTGACCGCGCGCGAGCGCATCGCGGACGTGAATTCCTGGTCGCGGAAAACCGTCAGGCCTTCCTTGAGGCAGAGCTGGAACCAGTCGCGGCAGGTGATGCGGTTGCCGGTCCAGTTGTGGAAGTACTCGTGGGCGACGATTGCCTCGATCGCGGCAAAATCGGCGTCGGTCGCCGTGTCGGGCGACGCGAGAACGTATTTGTCGTTGAAGACGTTGAGGCCCTTGTTCTCCATTGCCCCCATGTTGAAGTCGGACACGGCGACGATCATGAACACATCGAGGTCGTATTCGCGCCCGAACGCCTCTTCGTCCCACCGCATGGCGCGTTGCAGCGCCTCCATCGCATAGGCCGCGCGCTCCTCCTTGCCCGGCTCGACGAAGATCCGCAGCGCGACCTTCCGACCCGACATCGTCGTGAAGGTGTCCTCGCGCACTGCGAGCGGGCCGCCCACCAGCGCGAACAGGTAGCATGGCTTCGGATAGGGATCGTGCCACACGGCGAAATGGCGATCAGTGCCGGCGATCTCGCCTGCCGCGACGAGATTGCCGTTGGCGAGCAGCACCGGCGCCTCCGCCCGGTCCGCTTCGATACGCGTCGTGTAGACGGCCATCACATCGGGGCGGTCGGGAAAGTAGGTGATGCGGCGAAAGCCTTCCGCTTCGCATTGGGTGCAGTAGCTGCCGCCCGAGCGGTACAGGCCCATCAACTTGGTGTTGTCCGATGGATCGAGGATGGTTTCGATCTCGAGCAGGAACGGCCGCGGCGGCGGCTGGGTGATCGTGAGCCCATCGGCGCTCACGACATACGTGTCGGGGGATACGTCTTCGCCGTCGATCCGGATCGCGACCGGCGCGATCTCGTCGCCGTCGAGAACGACGGGCGCCGGCGCGCCCGCCTCCGGGTTCGGCCTGAGCGCGAGCCGCGCGCGCACGCGCGTCCGGCTTGGGTGCAGCGCGACATCGAGGTCGACCGTGTCGACCAGCCAGTCCGGCGGGCGATAGTCCGCGAGGCGGACCGGAAGGCCCTGTTCGGTGCGCATGTCTGACCTCGAAAAGCGTGTGCCAAGGAAAAACGACAAGGCGTTCGCAGCGCTTGCGGCGAGCGTCATTTATGTCCTCTGCCCGCCGAATGCAAAACGGCGCGCCGGCGGTTGCACGGCGCATCTGCGGATCAAGCCGTCTCCGCAGGCGACGTCCTCTCGCGCCTTTCCTCCCATTTGCGACACTATGCGCCTATCGAGGTCGCGGCACGGACGGCAGGATAACGCCCGCCGTCTGGAACCTGCATAAGAAATGTCTGCCCAGATCGGTGGAGGACCAACAAATGCGAATCAAAACGACAAAGGCCCTGATCGCGGCCGCGCTGATGACCTTGGCGTCGACCGCCATGGCGCAAGCCCCGGCAGGCGAGCAGGCGAACGCCTATCCCCAGCAGCTGGTCAAGATCGTCGTCCCGTTCTCGGCCGGCAGCGTCACCGATGGGTTGGCGCGGATTATCGCCGACAAGCTCAGCACGTTATGGAAGCAGCAGGTGATCGTCGAGAACAGGCCCGGCCTGCCCGGCACCACCGGCGTCGCCAAAGCGCAGCCTGACGGCTACACCCTGATGCTGACATCGAACGGGCACACCATTGCCGGCGTCATCAACAAGAACATCCAGTTCGATCCGGTGAAGGACTTCGCCGGCGTGAGCAAGGTCGCATCGGTGCCGATGGTCGCGGTGGTTCCGCCCGACCTCCCGGTCAAATCGCTCAGCGATTTCATCGCGCTTGCCAAGGAAAAGCCGGGCAAGCTGAACTTCTCTTCCGCCGGGCTGGCGAGCACCACCTACCTTTCCGCCGAACTGCTCAAGCAAGGCGCGGGAATCGACATCGTGCACGTGCCCTACAAGGGCACGCCGGAGGCGACGACCGCCGTCGTGCGCGGCGACGTGCAGATGTACTTCACACCCATCCCGATGGCGCAGGAATTGAGCGCGGCCGGCAAGGTGCGCCCGATCGCGATCAATTCCAACCAGCGCAGCGCGCAGCTCCCGGAGGTCGCCACGGTGAAGGAAACCATGCCGAGCTACGATTACGATTCGTGGTTCGCGGTTCTCGCACCGGCGGGCACGCCCCGCCCGATCCTCGACAAAGTCAGCAAGGACCTGGCGACGGTCCTCAAGATGCCGGACGTGGTCGAAAAGCTGCAAGCGCAGGGTGCGACCGCTTCGCCGACGACTCCCGAGGCGCTCGACGCGCAGCTCAAGAAGGAAACGGAATTCTATGCCAAGGTTCTCCGCGACGCGGGCGTCGGAGCGAACTGAGCCCCGGGGCCGCTTGGTGCGAGGACGCTCATGGCTTTGATGCGCGCAATGGTGCTGGACCGGCCCGGCCTCCCGCTGACGATGCGCGAGCGCGAGACGCCGGCGCCGGGCCGCGGCGAAGTGCTGGTGGAGATCGCGGCCTGCGGCGTCTGCCGCACCGACTTGCATGTCGTCGACGGCGAGTTGGCTCGGCCGAAACTGCCCATCGTGCCCGGTCATGAAATCGTCGGCCGCGTCGCCGCAATCGGCGAAGGCGTGACGGGGTTCGCATTGGGCGAACGCATCGGCGTTCCCTGGCTCGGGTGGACCTGCGGGACCTGCCCCTATTGCCGGACGGAGCGGGAAAACCTGTGCGACACCCCGCTCTTCACCGGCTATACCCGCGACGGCGGCTACGCCACCCATACGGTCGCCGATGCGCGCTATTGCTTTCCGCTGCCCGAGGACCTTGGCGACGCCGAAGCCGCGCCGCTGCTCTGCGCCGGGCTGATCGGCTGGCGCAGCTACCGCATGGCCGGGGACGGGGCGGCGCTCGGCCTGTACGGGTTCGGCGCGGCCGCCCATATTCTTGCGCAGGTTGCTGCCTGGCAGGGACGGCGGGTCTATGCGTTTACGCGCGCAGGCGACACGGCCGCGCAGGACTTCGCCCGCAGCCTCGGCGCACGCTGGGCCGGCAGCAGCGAGGAAATGCCGCCCGAGCCGCTCGATGCCGCCATCATTTTTGCGCCGGTGGGGGCGCTCGTACCGGCCGCTTTGCGCGCCGTGAAGAAGGGCGGGCGCGTCGTATGCGGCGGCATCCACATGTCCGACATACCAAGCTTTCCCTATGCGATCCTGTGGGAGGAACGGCAGATCGTCTCGGTCGCTAATCTCACCCGCGCCGACGCGCACGAGTTCCTCGCCCTCGCCCCCAAGGCGGGATTGCGGATCGAGGTAAAAAATTACCCCCT
>JAEULX010000029.1 GCA_016793685.1 Bradyrhizobiaceae bacterium | reverse complement strand
ATGATGAGCCCGGTGCCGGGAATGGGCCACGGCAGATAGGTCTCGGGCCGGTAGGGCACCGGAATGATCGGGCGAACCACGCCGTCGACCCAGGTCACCAGCGACCAGGTCAACCACAGGGTGATCGCGATCGGACCGGCGACGACAAGGCCGGTCAGGAAATAGTTGCGGATGCGTGCGCCGAAATGCGAGCCGGACCGCTCGGGCGCAGATTCGTTCGGCGGCGACGGATCGCGCGGACTTGGGGTGGCGCTCATGGTCGTTGATATTGGACCGGTCGGTGCCCCGCACAACGGGTGGGCCGCAATCTAACACGAAATCGCGGCCGCGCACCCCCCGGCCCACTGGAAGCTCGGCCCGGTCCGTTCCCCGCCGAGGGCCCCTACTCGACCGTTACGGACTTCGCGAGGTTGCGCGGCTGGTCGACGTCGGTGCCCATGATGACCGCCGTGTGATAGGCGAGAAGCTGCACCGGCAGCGCGTAGACAAGCGGCGTCACACTCGGCGGCATGTCCGGCAGCGTGAGAATCGCGACCGACTCGATGGTCGCTTCGCGGGCGCCGCGGGGATCGGTGATGAGGATGATGCGGCCTTCCCGGGCGGCCACTTCCTGCATGTTCGACACGGTCTTCTCGAACACGCGGTCATAGGGCGCGATGACGATCACCGGAATGGTGGCGTCGATCAGCGCGATCGGCCCGTGCTTGAGTTCGCCGCCGGCATAGCCTTCCGCATGGATGTAGGAGATTTCCTTGAGCTTGAGCGCGCCTTCGAGCGCCAGCGGATAGCTCGTGCCGCGGCCGAGATAGAGCACGTCGCGGTTCTTGGCGATGTCGCGGGCAAGCCGTTCGATCTCGGGCTCGAGCGCGAGCGCCTCGCTCATGTGGCGCGGCACTTCGATCAGAGCGCGCACCAGATTGCCTTCGTCTTCTTCCGTCAGCGTCCCGCGCGCCCGGCCGGCGGCGATGGCGAGGCAGGCGAGCACCGCGAGCTGGCAGGTGAAGGCCTTGGTCGAGGCGACGCCGATCTCCGGCCCGGCGAGCGTCGGCATCACCAGTTCGCTCTCGCGCGCAATCGTCGAGGTCGCCACGTTCACGATCGACAGCACGTGCTGGCCATGCTCCTTGGCGTGGCGCAGCGTCGCGAGCGTGTCCGCGGTCTCGCCCGATTGCGAAACGAAGATCGCGAGATTGCCGGGCGTGAAGGGCGCTTCGCGATAGCGCAACTCCGAGGCGATATCGACCTCGACCGGCAGCCGCGCGAAACGCTCGAACCAATACTTGCCGATCAGCCCGGCGTAATAGGCGGTGCCGCACGCGGATATGGCGATACGATCGAGCTTGGCGAAGTCGAACGGCAGTTCCGGCAGCTGGACCCGCTCGGTGGCGAAATCGATATAGGCGCTGAGCGTATGCCCCACGACCTCCGGCTGCTCGTGGATTTCCTTCGCCATGAAATGGCGGAAGTTGCCCTTCTCGACCAGGAAGGACGCCGCGCCCGAGCGAAGCACCGGCCGCTTCGTCTCGTTGCCGTTCGCGTCATAGACCTGCGCGCCGCCGCGCTTGAGCACGGCAAAGTCCCCGTCCTCGAGATAGCTGATGTTGGAGGTCAGGGGAGCGAGCGCGATCGCGTCCGACCCGAGCATCATCTCGCCATCGCCATGGCCGATGGCGAGCGGCGAGCCGCGCCTTGCGCCGACCAGAAGATCGTTCTCGCCTTCGAACAGGAAGGCGAGCGCAAATGCGCCCTTGAGACGCGGCAAGGCGGCCCTGACCGCGTCGATCGGGCCCAAGCCCCCGTTCATCAGGTCGGTGACCAGATGAGCGATGACTTCGGTGTCGGTTTCGGTGGTGAATTTGGCGCCGCGGCCGGACAGCTCCGTCCGCAATTCGTTGAAATTTTCGATGATGCCGTTGTGCACGACGGCGACGCGGTCAGTCGCGTGCGGGTGCGCATTGGTTTCGTTCGGCCGGCCATGCGTCGCCCATCGGGTATGGCCGATGCCGATCTGGCCCTGCAGCGGCTTGCGCTCGAGAAGCTCCTCCAGCTTCCTGAGCTTGCCCTCGGCCCGCCGGCGCGTCAGGTGGCCGTTCTCGAGCGTGGCGACGCCCGCGGAATCATAGCCGCGATATTCAAGGCGCTTCAGCGCTTCGATCATCGCCGGGGCGACCGGCTCGCGTCCCAGGATTCCGATAATGCCGCACATGAGATTTGAGCATTCCCTTTCCGGCCGGCCGAAACCCTGTTCGGCGCGGCGAACCAGGCGTCAGCGCCCGGAAAACTGCCGGCGCAACCCGCGATGCGCCAAGCGCGACATCAGGCGGCCGATCCTGGCTTTTTCTTGACCGCCGCCTGAATCCGCTCGCGCCAGCGCGCGACCCATCCTTCCCGGACGATCTGGCGGCCGCGCCCGAGGCCGAGGCTTCCGGCCGGCACGTCCTCGGTGATGACCGACCCCGAACCGATATAGGCGCCGTCTCCGATCTTCACCGGGGCGACCAGCGAGGAGTTCGAGCCGATGAACGCGCCCTTGCCGACGTCGGTCTGGTACTTGCCGACGCCGTCGTAATTGCAGGTGATGGTGCCGGCGCCCACATTGGTTCGCTCGCCGATCCGCGCATTGCCGATATAGGTCAGGTGATTGGCCTTGGCGCCGGCTTCGATCGTCGCCGCCTTGATCTCGACGAAGTTGCCGATATGCGCGTTCTCGCCGATTTCGGCGCCCGGGCGCAGCCGCGCATACGGCCCGATGATCGCCCCGCGCTTGATTCGCGCATTTTCGAAATGACAGAACGAGTGGATCACCACGCCTTCTTCGACGGTGACTCCCGGTCCGAACACGACGTAAGGCGCGATCACCACGTCGCGGGCGAGCTTCGTATCGGCGGACAGAAAAACGGTTTCCGGCGCGACCATGGTCACGCCCGCGTCCAGCGCAGCCGCGCGCAGCCGTTGCTGCATGATCGTCTCCGTTTGCGCGAGTTCGGCCTGAGTGTTCACGCCCAGCACCTCCGTGGAGTCGGCGACTTCCAGTGCGACGGTGTCAAATCCCTTGCGGCGCGCGATGGCGACCGCGTCGGTGAGGTAGAATTCGCGCTTGGCGTTGTCGTCGGTGATCTCGTCGAGAATCGCGAGCGCGGTTTCGCCGCGCAGCCCCATCACGCCCGCATTGCACAGCGTGATCGCCTTTTCCGCAGCGCTCGCGTCCTTTTCCTCGCGGATGGCGAGGAGCTGGTCGTCCTCGGTGATCAGGCGGCCATAGCCGGTCGGATCGGCGGGACGGAAACCGAGCACCGCAACGGCCGCGCCGTCCGCCAGCGCTTCGCGCAGGCGCGCCAGCGTGCTCGCGCGGATGAGCGGCGTATCGCCGTAGACCACGACAAGGTCGTGCGCCTCCCGCGCCAGCGCCGGACGGGCGGCGAGCACGGCATGGCCGGTCCCCCGCCGCTCGGCCTGGACGAAAATCTCCGCCTCCGGCGCGGCCGTCTTGACGGCTTTGGCGACGGCGTCCATCGCGGGACCGATGACGACGGCGATCCCGCCCTCGGCAAAGTCTTCCACCGCGGACAGGACGTGTTCGATCAAGGGCCGCCCGGCGATGGCATGCAAGACTTTCGGCCGGGAGCAACGCATGCGTGTCCCCTCGCCGGCCGCAAGCACGATGGTCGAACAGGTCTTCACACGCGAATCCTCGGCATGCCGGAAAGCAGTCCTCATAGAGCATTTTGCGCCGTTGTGGGAACCGGTCAGCGCAGAAAACGCGTTCATGCGCCGAGGACCCGTGTTAAGCAGGGGGCCGGCCGGCTATGGCGGCATTGTTCCGATAGGGTCTCACGTATGCGATTTGCCGATCCTGCACGCAGGCGAGCCGCGTGATCATGCGCCCGCGGTTCCTCCCCTCCGCCCGCACCACCAACTGGCTGCTGACGATCGGCTTTGCTGCGCTCCTTGGCGCGTTTTACCTGCGCTACCTGGTCGTCGAGAATTCGACGGTCGGCCTTGCCTGCGACGCGGGTCGCGACAGCGCCGTCTGCCATGCCCGTTTCGTGGCGTCGCGGCTGTTCCGGGCGCAGGTCTTCGGCTTCGTCGCCCTCGGCGCGGCGCTCCTCAATCTCATTCGTCCGGCCCTGCCCCTGTTCGCGATCGCGATCGTCGCCACGGCGTTTGGGCTCGTGCTTTACAACACCTCGCTGGCCGGGCTTGCGGCCGGACTGATGGTCATGAGCTTTGCGCGTCCCGCCCGCGAGCAAGAGTGAGCGCGAGCGCCAGCAGGCTTGCGGCGAGCCATAGCGCCTGCCAGTTGGCGAGGCCTTCGTTCAGCACGATGAAGGCCGCGCCGAGCACAAGCACCCAGGCGCCGACCGTCTCCGCCATTCCGCGCGCGCCCTCACCCTTCGGCCCGAGCCAGCGATGCAGCAGAAATGGGACGCTTGCGGCGGTGAGGGCTGCGAACGGGAAATCCCGGTAGCGCGGATCGAACACGAGGCCGAGCGCGGTTTCGATCGCGACGAGGGTCAGGAGGATCAACAGCGCGCCGGCGACGCCGAGCAGCGGATCCGTCGGACGCTCCTCGCGCGCGCCGAGGAGCCGGGCAAAGCCGGGCAGCCGGTCGCCCCGCGCAAGCAGCGCAGCCCCTGCGAGCGGGGCTGCGACCGCAAGCAGGCATAGCGTTGCCCCGCGAATCGCGCCGCCGCTCCCGAGGCTTTCGATCATGCTTTTTTCGATCGCCCACCCCGCCAGGACGCCGCCGGCGATCGCATCGACCCCGACGGCGATCCACACGACACCCGGTATCTTGTTCGCTGCGCCGCCGGAGGCGAACCACGCCGCCGCAAAAACGAGACAGACGAGCAGGCAGCCGCCGAGCGCCTGCCACGCCCAATAGGGATGGTCCGAGACGGGCTCTCCGAGAACGAATTTGGGCGCGCGGCCGGCGCCGGAAAACAGGCCCCAGAAGCCGCCGACGGTGCCTTCGAGCGCGCGTTTCCACGGCTGGTCGAACGCCTCGATCAGGTTGACGCGATAGCCCCGCTGCGCCGCGCGCCGAAGCACGTCGTCGACGACCTGCGCCTGATTGGACGGCGAAGGCAATGCGCCTTCCCGCATGCGTCCATGGCTCGGCCATCCGACCTCGCCGATCAAAATGTCGCGCCCGGGAAAGGCGGCCGCCACCTGCTGGCGGATCGCTTCGACATGCGCGCCGGCCGCATGCGCCGGAATCGGATCGTCCTCCCAATAGGGAAGAATATGAATGGTGATGAAGTCGGCATCCGCAGCGAGCGCGCGGTTGCGCAGCCAGAATTCCCATACGTCGGCATAAGTCACCGGCTTGGGCACGGCGGCCTTCACCGCCCGCATGACCTGCGCGAGGTCGGCGGCCGACAACTCGCCGCGCAAAAGCACCTCGTTACCGACAACGATGGCGGAAATCACGTTGGGATAGCGTTTGGCGAGCGCGATCACCCCGTCCATCTCGGCCTTGTTCTTGGCGCGGTCGTTCGACAGCCAGAGCCCTTGAATGACCTTCAAGCCAAACTGCTCGGCCACCGCCGGAATTTGGTCGAGCCCGTGCGTGATCGAGTAGGTGCGCACGCACTTCGTCACGGCGGCGAGCCGGGCCAAGTCCTGTTCGATCTGCGCCCGTTCCACGCGGGTGCCGGGCCCAAGCGGGCTCTGCGCGCCGCGGAACGGGGCATAAGACAGGCATTCATACTTGCCGCCCGCCGCATATGACGCCGGCAGGCGGACCGGCGCGCCGATCCACCACCACGCCGTTGCGACTACGATGAGAGCGAAAGCGAGAACCGCGAGGGGAAGGCGCATCGACCCACTGTTGATGTCTGCCAACGACGACTACCGATGCGACGCCGTGAAGGCGGCTTTTTCCAGGCTCACGGCGCGCGACCCTGGACAGAGAAGACAAGTTCGGCCATTACGCACGGAGTTGCCGTTGCGGCAACGCCATCATGCCGGCCAAATCCAATGGTGGCATCCTAACCTACCCCGGTGATCATCGGCATCAACCTGCAGCAGAGACATGTCCTCCCCTGGTTTGCGAGCCATTTCGTTTGCATGCGTCGCGCTTGTCTTGGCTTTTTCCCCTGGCCGCGCGCCCGCGCAGAGTGGGGACCAAGCTCCGGACGCATCCAAGAACCAGGCCGATGCGGCCAAGCAGGAAAAGAAGGCGCGCGTCGACCGGGCGGCCGAAGCCGGTCAGGCGCTGAAGGGTCCGGCGGCGTTCCCCGAATGCGTGTGGCTCGGCGAGCGGGTGGTCGGCCTGCTGTGGCGGGACGACCTCGATACGGCCTTCCGCCACCTCGACCTCTACGATCGGTTCGGATGCCCCGGCGGGCATGTGCAGTCGACCTTCCGGTGCGTGGTGCGCCAGGGGAACATCGACCCGAAGGCGACCGAGACGCTCAATTCGCGGGTGCACTCGTGCTGGCTCGATCCGGAAATGGCTTCCGTTTCCACCCAGCCGGCGGCCGCCCCGGCCGCGCAGCCTGCACCCGGAACGAATTCGAAATAACGCGGTTAACCTGTCGTTCTTGCGTTGTTTCGCCTGCGACAGACTGCCTTTAAACTGCCATGTGGGAGATGTACTTGAAGATACTGCCGGCCGCACCTATACGTCTTGCGGCGCAAGGTACATCGTCGAGCCTAGGGGACAGGCTCGAGATCATAATCCCCCGCCCCGTTTGGTAAATATATGCGCTCCGTCGCCTTCGTAGTCGCGCTTGTGGCGTGCCTGCACGTTGCAGCTTGGGCTATTTGGGAGAGCCAGAGCTCTGCTCCTAATATTTCGGGTCCGCTAGCGAGCGTATCCTATTCACCTTTCGAAGGCTCCGCGCATCCCGACGACCCCAATACGCGGGTGAGCGTCGACAAGATCCGGTCGGACCTGCGGGTGCTCGCTCCGCTCACGCGGGCGATCCGCACCTATTCGTCGACCGGCGGGGTCGAGCTTGTTCCTCCGATCGCTTCCGAGTTCGGGCTCAAGGTCGCCGTCGGCGCGTGGGTGGACAAGGACGAGAAGCGCAACGCGCGGGAGCTCCGCTCCGCCGTGGACCTCGCCCGCAAGAACCGCAACGTCAACGCCCTTGTCGTCGGCAACGAAACGATTTTCCGCGGCGAGCAATCGGCGGACGATCTGATCCGGCTCATCCATCAGGCAAAGCGCGAGGTAGGCGGCGCTGTTCCGGTAACCACCGGCGAAATCTGGCATGTCTGGATCGAGCATCCCGAGCTCGCCTCGGCGGTCGACTTCATCGCCGCCCACGTCCTCCCCTACTGGGAAGGCTTCTCGGAGACGCAGGCGGCCGAACAGGCGGTGCTGATCTACAACCGGCTGCGCGAGACCTTTCCCGGCAAGCGCATCGTGATCGCCGAGTTCGGCTGGCCGAGCGCCGGCTATAACCGCAAGGCGGCCGAGCCGGGCCGTATCGAGCAGGCGACGGTGCTGCGCAATTTCGTCGCACGCGCCGAAGCGCTCGGCATGGACTACAACGTCATCGAAGCGTTCGACCAGCCGTGGAAGAGCTTCGAAGGAAGCGTCGGCGCGTACTGGGGACTGTTCGACGCCGACCGGCAGCCGAAATTCTCCTGGACCGGGATCATCGGCGACAACGACCACAGCAAGATCGGCGCGATCGCCGTCGCCGTGGGCATTCTCGCGTCGCTGCCTATCCTCGCGATTGCCGGGGCGACGATGATGCAAGCGTTGACGCTGGCCGTTTTCGCCCACGTCGTCGGCGCCTGGGCGGCGGTCGTGTTCGATTATTGGAACGGGCATTACTTCGTCGTCGGCGCCGGCGTGGCGCTCGGCGTCGGCCTGCTCCTCCTCATTCCGCTGATCATGATCGCCATGTGGCGGGTGGACGAAATCGCCAATGTGCTGTTCGGACGCGCGCCGCGGCGTCTGTTGAATGGGTCGGCTGCGCCCGGCGCGGACGACGATTACGCGCCGAAAGTGTCGATCCACGTGCCGGCCTACATGGAGCCGCCCGAAATGCTGAAGGCGACGCTCAATGCGCTCGCCCGGCTCGACTACCCCAACTTCGAATGCCTGGTCGTCATCAACAACACGCCCGACCCCGCCTTCTGGATGCCGATCGAAGAACGCTGCCGCGAACTCGGCGAGCGCTTCAAGTTCATCAACGCCGAGAAGATCGAAGGCTTCAAGGCCGGGGCGTTGCGGCTGGCGCTCGACCGCACCGCGCCGGACGCCGAGATCATCGGCGTCATCGATGCGGACTACACCGTGGCGCCCAACTGGCTGCGCGACCTCGTCCCCGCATTCGCCGATCCCAGCGTCGGCATGGTGCAGGCGCCGCAGGATCATCGCGACGGCGACAAGAGCGCCCTGCATACGGCCATGAACGGCGAATACGCCGGCTTTTTCGACATCGGCATGGTGCAGCGTAACGAGGCGAACGCCATCGTGACGCACGGGACGATGTGTCTGATCCGGCGCGACGCGCTCGAAAGCGCGGGCGGCTGGTCGAGCGACACCATCTGCGAGGACACCGACCTCGGCTTGGCGATTCTCGAACAAGGCTGGCAGACGCATTACACCAACCGCCGCTACGGTCACGGCCTGCTGCCCGACACCTTCGAGGCGTTCAAGAAGCAGCGCCATCGCTGGGCCTATGGCGGCTTCCAGATCATTCGCAAGCATTGGCGGCGTTTTCTGCCCGGCGTGACCCGCCTGACGCCCGAACAGCGCCGGGAATTCGTCTTCGGCTGGATCAATTGGCTGGGGGCGGAGAGCGTCGGCGTCGTGCTGGCGATACTCAACCTCGTCTGGGTGCCGGTGGTGGCCTTTGTCGGCATTGCGGTTCCGGACAAGGTGCTGACCGTGCC
>JAEULX010000233.1 GCA_016793685.1 Bradyrhizobiaceae bacterium | reverse complement strand
GCCCGTTGGTCGTCGTCAATATCGGCGGCATCGCCAATATCACCTTCCTCGCCGATGGGGACCCGCCGCTCGCCTGCGACACCGGCCCCGGCAATGCACTGATCGACGATTTCCTCCATGCGCATGGCGGACCGCCGTTCGACGCCGGCGGCATGATTGCGGCGCAGGGGCAGGTGAACGAGGCGTTCGTCGCGCGCGTCCTCGCGCAGCCTTTCTTCGCGGCGCGCCCGCCGAAATCGCTCGACCGCAACGACTTCGCGCTCGCTTCGATCGCGCTGCCGGAGCTTACGCTTGCCGACGGCGCGGCGACGCTTGCCGCGCTCACCGCGCGCGCGATCGCGGGGATTACTCCGCACCTGCCGCGGACGCCTGCGTGCTGGATTGTGGCGGGCGGCGGCGCGCGCAATCGCACGATACTCCGCATGCTGGCCGCCGCGGTCGCGCCGGCGCGGGTGGAAACCGCAGACGCGCTCGGCTGGTCGGCGGACGCGCTGGAGGCGCAGGCTTTCGCCTATCTGGCGGTGCGGACGCTGAGGGGCCTGCCGATCACGTTTCCGACCACGACCGGGGTGGCGCGGCCGATGACCGGCGGGATTGTCGCTAGGCCGGATAAACGCTAGCCCGTCCGCCGTCCGCGCGGCTCGGGGCGGGTCGCGACCGAAGCAAGCCGCCGGTCGAGATAGGAGCTGGTCGCCGCCATCAGCGGCTCGATCCGCGCATCGAAAAAGTGGTTGGCGCCGGGGATCACCTTCTGCTCGATGACGATGCCCTTCTGCGTCTTGAGCTTCTCGACTAGGCCCGCGACGTCCTTGTAGGGGACGACGGCGTCCTTCTCCCCGTGCACGATCAGCCCGGAGGAGGGGCAGGGCGCCAGGAACGAGAAGTCGTACAGATTGGCCGGCGGCGCAATCGAGATGAAGCCTTCGATTTCCGGGCGGCGCATCAGGAGTTGCATGCCGATCCAGGCGCCGAAGGAGAAGCCGGCGATCCAGCAGCTGCGCGCCTCCGGGTTGATCGCTTGCGCCCAGTCGAGCGCGGATGCGGCGTCGGACAATTCGCCCTGGCCGTGGTCGAACGAACCCTGGCTGCGGCCGACCCCGCGGAAATTGAAGCGCAGCACCGCGAAGTTGCGATGGGCGAAGGCATAATAGAGCTGGTAGACGATCTGGTGGTTCATCGTGCCGCCGAACTGCGGGTGCGGGTGAAGCACGATGGCGATCGGCGCGTTTTTCGCGCGGGCGGGGTGATAGCGCCCCTCGATCCGGCCTGCAGAACCATTGAAAATGACTTCGGGCATGGCCTCATGACCTCATCGGTGGCAGCGGCGCTGCGGCGTTCTGATCGTCGCCCGTGGCGGGGCCCAGCAGTCAGCGCCCGAGGGAACCGTAAAGCCTGCGAATTCCGAGTTATCCGGCAAGCAAGGGGCGCAGGGCTGCTGTTGGCGCGGCGGATTGGTCTACCATGATCCCCAGGGCGAAAAGCAAGGTTTTCGTGAGGGCCTTCGCGGTTGCGGATGCCGGAACCCGTGACCTTGAGAAAAGAGCTTCGATGAGCGAAGGTTAGCCCTTGGCCGAGCCCGACAGGCATGAGGTCGACGCAACGATGAGCGAACGGGTCTATCTCGACTGGAACGCCACGACGCCGCTGCGGCCGGAGGCGCGCGCCGCCATGGCGGCGGCGTTCGACTGCGCGGGAAACCCATCGTCGGTCCATGCGGAAGGGCGGGCAGCCCGTTACCTCGTCGAACAGGCGCGCGAACGGGTGGCCGGCCTGCTCGGGGCCGAGCCGCGCAACCTCATCTTCACCTCGGGCGGAACCGAAGCGAACGCGCTGGCGCTCTCGCCGCAGCTTGCTGTCGGCGGCGACAAGGGCCCGCGCGACCGCCTGCTGATCTCGGCGATCGAGCATCCATCCGTGCGCGCCGGCGGCCGGTTTGCGGGCGCGACCATCGAGGACGTGCCGGTGTTGAGTTCCGGCGTCATCGACTTGGCGGCCTTGCAGGCGCGGCTCGATGTCCTGCGCGCGACGGCGACGGGCGTGCGGCCACTGGTCGCGCTGATGCACGCCAACAACGAGACAGGGGTGGTGCAGCCGGTTGCGGAGGCAGCCGCGCTGGTCCACGCGGCGGGCGGGCTCCTGCACGTCGATGCGGTTCAGAGCGCGGGCAAAATCCCCTGCGACATTGAGCGGCTGCAAGCCGATACGGTCGCGATTTCCGCGCACAAGCTGGGCGGCCCCAAGGGCGCCGGCGCGCTGGTGAAGCGGAGCGAGGCGATCCATGTCGGCGATCCCCTGTTCAAGGGCGGCGGCCAGGAGCGCGGCAGCCGCGGGGGGACCGAGAATGTGATCGGCATTGCCGGGTTCGGCGCGGCTGCGGAGGCCGCGGGAAACGCGCTCGCGCCGACCGCGCTCCGCATGGCCGCGCTACGCGACCGGCTCGAAGCGATGCTGAGGGACATTTCTCCCGACGCCGTGATCTTCGGCGAGGGTCTCGAACGCCTGCCCAATACGACGATGTTCGCCGTTCCCGGAATCAAGGCGGAGACCGCGCTGATCGCCCTCGATCTCGCCGGCGTCGCCGTGTCCTCGGGCTCCGCCTGTTCCTCGGGCAAGGTCGCCGGCTCGCCCGTGCTCGCCGCGATGAACGTGCCGGCCGCGCTCGCGATCGGGGCCGTGCGGGTGAGCCTCGGGCCGGCGAGCACCGACCGCGACGTCGATGTTCTTATAAGTGCTTGGAGGAACCTCGTCGCTGGACTATCTAAGGGAAGGCGGGAAGTCGCAGCGTGACAACCGCACAACTAATTCCTTGCGTCTGCAACCCAAAGGTGACCAACCGGTTCGGGACAAACGCCATAGGCCCACACATCCAACCCGCGGTCCTTGAAACCGCAGTGGAGGGAATGACATGCCGGCCGTAGACGAGACCGTCGAGCAGGTCCGCAGCATCGACGTCGACCAGTACAAGTACGGCTTCGAAACAGAGATCGAAACCGAGAAAGCGCCGAAGGGTCTATCCGAGGACGTTGTCCGCTTCATCTCGGCGAAGAAGGACGAGCCCCAGTGGATGCTGGAGTGGCGGCTCGAAGCCTATCGGCGCTGGCTCACGATGGATGAGCCGACCTGGGCGAAGGTCGATTACCCGCGGATCAACTACCAGGACATCTACTATTACGCCGCGCCCAAGGCTTTCGTCGCGCCGAAGTCGCTCGACGAGGTCGATCCCGAGATTCTCCGCACCTATGAGAAGCTCGGCATCCCGTTGCGCGAGCGCGAGATCCTTGCCGGCGTGCAGCGGCCGGACGGCGAGGGCGGCGGCAGCCGTGTCGCCGTCGATGCGGTGTTCGACTCCGTGTCCGTGGCCACCACGTTCAAGGAGGAACTGAAGAAGGCCGGCGTGATCTTCATGCCGATCTCCGAGGCGCTGCGCGAGCATCCCGACCTCGTGCGGCAGTATCTCGGCTCGGTCGTGCCGGTCTCGGACAATTTCTTCGCCACCCTCAACTCGGCGGTGTTCTCCGACGGCTCGTTCGTCTACGTGCCGGCGGGCGTGCGCTGCCCGATGGAGCTGTCGACCTATTTCCGCATCAACGAGCGCAACACCGGCCAGTTCGAGCGCACGCTGATCATCGCCGACAAGGGCGCCTATGTGAGCTATCTCGAAGGCTGCACGGCGCCGCGGCGCGACGAGAATCAGCTCCATGCCGCCGTGGTCGAGCTGATCGCGCTCGACGACGCGGAGATCAAGTATTCGACCGTGCAGAACTGGTATCCGGGCGACGCGCACGGGCGCGGCGGGATCTTCAACTTCGTCACCAAGCGCGGCGATTGCCGCGGCCCGCGTTCGAAGATTTCCTGGACGCAGGTGGAAACCGGCTCCGCCATCACCTGGAAATATCCGAGCTGCATTCTGCGCGGCGACGGTTCGCGCGGCGAGTTCTACTCGATCGCGATCTCGAACGGCTATCAGCAGGTCGACTCCGGCACCAAGATGATCCATCTCGGCAAGAACACGACCAGCCGGATCATCTCGAAAGGCATCGCCGCCGGCCGCTCGAACAACACCTATCGCGGACTTGTGTCGGCGCATCGGCGGGCGACCGGGGCGCGCAACTTCACCAATTGCGATTCGCTGCTGATCGGCGACAAGTGCGGGGCGCATACGGTCCCCTACATCGAGGCGAAGAATTCCACCGCGCTGTTCGAGCACGAGGCGACCACCTCGAAAATCTCCGAGGAGATGCTGTTCTACTGCCAGCAGCGCGGCATGTCGGCGGAGGAGGCGACCGCGCTCGTGGTCAACGGCTTCGTCAAGGACGTGCTGCAGCACCTGCCGATGGAGTTCGCGGTCGAAGCGCAGAAGCTGATCTCGATCTCGCTCGAAGGCAGCGTGGGATGAGCCTCGCCTATCTATTGAGCAATGCTGCCGCGCGACTGTGGTCTGAGAATTGCAAAGCTGCAAAGCAGATATTGAGCAGCGGGTGACGAATGGTCGACCGGCGCCGCCGCGCCGAGGCTGTTCGGATGTGAGACGAAGGGCTCTGAAAGGATACGGGATTTAGTCGGTATGCCGCTCCTTGAAATAAAAGACCTCCATGTGACGGTTGGCGAACGGCCGATCCTCAATGGCCTCGACCTCGTCGTCAACAAGGGCGAGGTGCACGCCATCATGGGGCCGAACGGCTCCGGCAAGTCGACGCTTGCCCATGTGCTCGCCGGCAAGTCCGATTACGTCGCCACCGGCGGCAGCGTCACGCTCGACGGCGAGGACCTGCTCGCGATGGCGATCGACGAGCGCGCGGCGAAGGGCTTGTTCCTCGCCTTCCAGTATCCGATCGAGATTCCCGGCGTCGCCACGATGACGTTTCTGCGCACGGCGATGAACGCCCAGCGCAAGAGCCGCGGCGAAGAAGAACTGTCCACGCCGGAATTCATGAAACGGGTGCGCGAGGCGGCGGGCAAGCTTTCGATCAATCAGGACATGCTCCGCCGTCCCGTCAATGTCGGGTTCTCCGGCGGTGAGAAGAAGCGCAACGAGATTTTGCAGATGGCGTTGCTCGAGCCCAAGCTCGCGGTGCTCGACGAAACCGATTCCGGCCTCGACATCGATGCGCTCAAGGTCGTGTCGGACGGCGTCAACCGCCTGCGCTCGCCCGAGCGCTCGATGATCGTGATCACCCACTATCAGCGGCTGCTGGACCATATCGTGCCCGACGTGGTGCACGTTCTGTCGCGCGGCCGCATCGTGCGCACGGGCGGTAAGGAGCTTGCGCTCGAGCTGGAGGAGCGCGGTTACGCCGACTATCAGGAAGAGGCCGCGTAATCGCGCGCCCGTCATTCCGCAAGCGCTGCGGCGCACCGGAATGGCGACGAAAGAGGTGCTGAGTTGGCCCAGGTCAGCGTGTTGAAAACCGAAGCGGAGCAGCGGATCGCCGCCGAGTGGGCGAGCGCGAAGGCGCGCCTGCCCGGACCGACGAGCCTGCGCGAGGCGGCGTTCCGCCGTTTCGAAGCGGCCGGCCTGCCGCATCGCCGCATCGAGGAATGGAAATACACCGACCTGCGCACGCTCATGCGCGAGGCAAAGCCGCTCGCGGCGGCGCCCGACCACGCCGCGAGGGAGAGCGCGCGCAGCGCCGGCGCATTTCTGGCGGG
>JAEULX010000209.1 GCA_016793685.1 Bradyrhizobiaceae bacterium | reverse complement strand
TGAAATTCCGAGTATCCGCGTCACGCAGCGCGCTTCCTCTGCATCAGATCGCGCGCATCAGAACAGCGTATAGATGAACGGGGCCACCGCCGATCCGGATGACAGCACCACCAACCCGCCGAGCAGCAGCAGCCTGAGAATGATCGGCGTGAGCCAGAACTTTTTGCGCGCGCGCAGGAAGTTCCATAATTCGTGAAGAAACGCCATCCGCTCCCTCGTTCAGGCATCAGAACTGGTTCCGCATCGATTCCGCGTCGATCGTGCGCTGCGCGCGCGATATCCAATAGCTCTCGCGCTGCGTTTGGTCGCGGGAGCCGATATCGAGCACGTCCTTGCCACGAAACCGCATCACGACCGCGGTCGGCACGACTGCAACGACGAAAACCAAACCCATGACGAGAGGACTCACGATCGCGTGCAGCAACATGCCGAAACGGAACCAGACGACGTTCAGCGGATGCAGCAGCCGCGGGGCGACGAGCGTTGGCGCCAGGAAGGCAAGCGCGACGACGCACGCCCACAGCCGCGGCGATCCTCCCGACAGGACCGGCAAAAGCCCGATGACGGCGAAGACGGCGACAAAAACCGCGCCAAAACTTCGATCCGACCCGACCTTCACCGGACCGCTGTGTCCGTGGATGTCTTGCAAAGGAGTCCTCGTCGGTGGCAGGCATAAGCGAACGGAATGACGCATTCGCCCGCCAACAGGCTTTTTCGGGTCCTAAAGAGCGCCGGTTGCCTGCTTCGTCAATAGGACCGCCCGCCTCACAGGCTTCGCGCCGACGCGCAAAGACAATCCGCCGCAGCGCTCCATCACATTGTTTTCGCCGCGTTGCCGAGGGCCCCGATCGCTTGTCGTCCTCTCAGGTGATCAAGCGCGCGCCGCGTTGAAACGTCAGGTAGTTCCAGGCCCAGTTGACCGCAACGACGAGCCGGTCGCGCGTGCCGATCAGGAAGAAGATGTGGACGACGCTCCAGAACGCCCATCCGACGAAACCGGTAAGCTCCATGCGCCCGATCTTCACCACCGCCGCTTTTCGGCCGACGGTCGCGAGTTCGCCGAGGTCGCGATAGATGAAGGGCCCGGACGGCGTCTTGCCGGCGAGCTTTGCGACAATCCGATCCCCGACATAGCGCCCCATCTGCTTGGCGGCCGGAGCAACGCCCGGAACCGGACGCCCGGCTGAGTCTTTGACGGCGACCGTATCGCCGACCGCATAAATATCGGCAGCCTCGCCAACCGAGAGATCGGGATTGACCAGGATGCGCCCGGCGCGGTCATGCGCAGCGCCCAGCCACTCGGCGGCGGGTGAAGCAACCACTCCGGCGGCCCAGATCAAGGTCGCGGCTTCGATGCGCTGATCGCCGATGCCGACGCCATTGGCGTCGCATGCCGTAACCCTGGTGCCGGTCCGCACTTCGACGCCCTTCCAGGCCAGCGCGGCCTCGGCATAACGCGACAGCCGCTCCGGGAACGAGGCCAGCAGGCGTTGCCCGGCTTCTATCAGCACGATGCGGGCGAGACGCGGATCGATGCGCCGGAAATCGGACCGCAGCGTCTGCCGTGCGACCTCCGCGACGGCGCCGGCCATCTCGACGCCGGTCGGCCCGCCGCCGATGACGACGAAGGTCATCAGGCGTTGCCGCTCCTGATCGTTCTGCGTCAGTTCGGCGCGCTCGAACGCGAGGAGTATCTGGGTGCGTATTTTGGTCGCGTCGGCGAGTTGCTTGAGCCCGGGCGCAAACGCGCCCCATTCCTCGTGGCCGAAATACGAATGCGTCGCGCCGGTCGCGAGCACGAGGAAGTCGTAACCGAACGAGCCGAGCACGGTCTTGACCTGCTTGCGCTCCTTGTCGATGCCGACGACCCGCGCCATCACCACGCGGGCGTTTTCCTGGTTGTGAACGATCGAACGGATCGGCCACGCAATGTCCGCGGTCGCCAGCGCCGCCGTCGCAACCTGGTACAAGAGCGGCTGGAAGCAATGGTGATTGTGCTGATCGACAATGACGACCTCGACCGGCGCGCGGGAGAGCGCATTGGCCGCCTCGAGCCCGCCGAAGCCCGCGCCGACGATCACGACGCGCGGACGATCCGATGCGGCGAGCAAAGGCTCCGGGGTGGGAAACGGCGTGTCCGGCGTAAGCAAGCCGGCGCCTTCGGGATCGGCGATTTTTACTGCGGCCGCGCTCGGCGTCTCCGCGGAAGCCTGCGTTGAATCCATTTGGCTCGCTCCTCGATCTTCTGAAATGAAATAGAGATCGCGCCTGACCGGACGCCGCCGGTGGCGAGCTGGAGCATTTCCGGCCGAAGCAGAATCGGTCGTCGCCGAAAATGCGATCCGTCAAGGATAACCAGAGCGAAGTCCGAATCAACCGGAACGGAATCCGTTCTGATGCGATATGCGGCGCTATTCGGCCTCAGGTAAAATCCCGGCGAAGCCTGGGCCCGCCGCGCACGACCACAGTGGGTTCGATGTGCTGAGACGATTGTCCCTGATTGACGCGCGAAAGGCGACAGGTATTTTCTCGCACCCGCTGCCGCAGCGGACAACCCAAAGCGACGGGTCCGATACGTTTTGGCAGGCGGCGCATAAGGACGGTGGCGATGATTGCGCGGATCGGACTGATCGTTCTTCTGCTCGGGCCGGGAACGATCGCGCAGGCGCAAGATATCGTCGGCATCGAGCTGTGCACGCGCGAGAGCAACATGGAGCGGCGCACGGGCTGCCTGCAGAGCAATATCGAATACCTGCAACGAATCATCGCCAAGAACGCCGCCGCCGCCCAGCAGAAACAAGCAGCCAGCGACGCCGAGATCGCCGCCCTCAAAGCTGCGATTGCGAACCTGCAGGCAACCATCGCGAAGCTGCAGCCGCCCGCGAACAAGCCCGATACGCCAGCGAGCAGCCCGGACGCAAAAAAATGACGCTCCGTCTCGCGTAAGACGGCCCGGCCGGGCGATCCGCCCCCTGCTCGCGCCGCCCAGCCGGACAAACTGCGCTGCGCGAAAACAACGCTCAGCTGAATTTTTTCGGGGCGCCGGAGATCTGCTCCCCGCCGGACGGCGTGACCTTGTGCACGGCAAGGCCGCGCTGAATGGTGCCGTCGCTGCGGAAACGGAACACGCCGTCGATCCCGGAGAACCCGGATGGATTGGTGAGCACTTCGGCGGTGATCGGCTGACCGGGCTGCGATTTTGCGAGCGCGGCAACGAGGGCGACCGCGTCATAGGCAAGCGTCGCCGTGCGCGCGGGGTCCTGGCCGAATTTGCTGCGATAGCGGGTGAGAAAGGCCTTGTAGCCCTGGGAATCCGGGGCGGCGAACCAGCCGCCGTCCAACGCCGCATCGGAAAAGATGCGTGGATCGTCCCACAGGCCGGTGCCCAAGACCTGGAGGCGCTTCGGGCTGACGCCCGCCGCCTCGAGCAACCTGGCGACCTTGGGAACGGCGTCGCCGCTGTCCGGAATGAAGAGCGCGTCGGCGCGCGAGGCAGCCTGCGCGATCTGCCGCACCGGGCCCTGCATGCTCGCGTCGTCGGCCCGGTAGCGTTCGAGCGCAATGACGCGGCCGCCCTTGGCGGGAACCAGCTGCTTGAACGCGGCCTCCACGACGGTGCCGTAGGCGTTGTCCGGCACCAGCGCCACGAATGAGCGCTTGCCTTCGCTGATGGCGAAATCGACGATGCGCTCCACATCCGATTCCGGCAGGAAGCTCAACAGGTACACGCCGCGGGTCGCGACGTTGGAATCGGTGGAGAACGCAATCATGGGGACGCGGGAGGCGCGGGCGATCGGCGCCGCCGCGGTGACGGCGTGGGCGAACAGCGGGCCGAGGATGACCTGCGCGCCTTCGTCGATCGCCTGGCGGACGGCCGCTTGGGCGCCTTGCGCGGTGCCGCCGTCGTCCTTGACGATGAGCTCCACGTCGGGATTGTTGAAGTCGGCCAGCGCCATCTCGGCGGCATTGCGCATCGACTGAGCGGCGGCGCCGGCATTGCCGCTGGCGGAAAGCGGGAGAATGAGGCCGATCTTGCTCTTGCCCGAACCGGGTCCCGCGCCGCTCGCCGGCGGCAGCGCGGCCGTCGCCGCCGCATCCGGCTCCGGCTGGGAGGTGGCGGGCAAGGTTCCCCCGATATTGCTGAGGCCCGAACAGCCGGCGATCAGCGTCGTTGCCCCCGCCCAGAAGCCGCTCACCACGACACGGCGCGTCAGCCGTTCAAAACTCCTGTCGTCTTTACTGCCTGCCATACCAAGGACCCTCGGGCGATCGCTCGAATTCGCCCCTATTCCCGCATTCTAATCAAGCCCTCAGCCTGGGCCAGGGCCAAGCTTATGAGCAAATCCCGACCGAGCGGCGAGAGGGCGAGCGGAGAACCGCACGCTGCCGGCGGGCGCTATGCGCTGTTCGGCGAGGACCGAGCCTGTCCGACGCTCGCGCCGGGTCTTTATATCGTCGCGACGCCGATCGGTCATCTGTCCGACATCTCCCTGCGCGCGCTAGAAACGCTTGCCGCCGCCGACCTGATCGCCTGCGAAGACACGCGGGTCACCAGCAAGCTGCTCGGCCGCTACGCCATCGTGCGCCCGCTCCTCCCCTATCACGAGCACAACGCGGCCGTCATGCGGCCGCGGCTGCTCGCGGAGCTGCAGGCCGGCCGGGCGGTCGCGCTCGTCTCCGACGCGGGCACGCCGCTGATTTCCGATCCCGGATACCGGCTGGTGCGCGAGGCGCAGGCGGCCGGATACAGCGTGACCGCGATCCCCGGCGCTTCGGCGGCGCTCGCCGCACTCGTGCTCGCCGGCCTGCCGACCGACCGGTTCTTTTTCGAGGGGTTTCTGCCGCCGCGCGAGGCCGCCCGCCGCGCGCGCATCGCCGAACTCGCCGCAATCCCGGCGACGCTGATCCTGTTCGAGACCGGGCGGCGCCTGCCGGCTGCCCTCGCCGATCTCGCCGCCGGGCTCGGCGCGCGCGAAGCCGCGGTCTGCCGCGAACTGACCAAGCTCCATGAGGAGGTGCGCCGCGACACGCTGCCGACGTTGGCGGACGACTATGCGCGGGGCGCGGAGACGCGCGGGGAGTTCGTCATCGTGATCGCGCCTCCGCAGGAACAGCCAGGGCGCCTCGGCGAGGACCAGATCGACGACATGCTGCGCAACGCGCTTGCGTCCGCCTCGCTGAAAGACGCGGTGGAGGCGGTGACCGCCGCGAGCGGGCAGCCGCGCCGGCTCGTCTATCAGCGGGCGCTCGCGCTGGCGAAGGAACGTGGCGATGGCCGGGACTGACCGTCCCCCCGGACCCGGCGTGAACAAGCGCGCGCAGGCGAAGCGGCAGGTGGCGCTGCAGTTCGGGCTGTCGGCGGAAAGCCGGGCCGCAGCGTGCCTGCTGCTCAAGGGCTATCGCATCCTCGCGCGCCGCTTCAAGACGCCGGTCGGCGAGATCGACATCGTTGCGCGCCGCCGCGGCACGCTGGTGTTCGTCGAAGTGAAGGCGCGCAAGAGTCTCGACGATGCCGCCGAAGCGCTGACCGCGCGACAGCAGGGGCGCATCATCAACGCCGCGCAATATTG
>JAEULX010000195.1 GCA_016793685.1 Bradyrhizobiaceae bacterium | reverse complement strand
CGAACTCGGCCTCGAGGTTTCGATCGATGCCATCGGCAATGTCACCGGCCTGCGCCGCGGCGCCGAAGATGGCCGGTCGGTCATGATGGGAAGCCACATCGACACGGTCCGCACCGGCGGGAATTACGATGGCTGTCTTGGCGTATTGGCCGGCCTCGAAGTCATCGAAACGCTCAACGAAGCCGGCATTGTCACCCGCCGGCCGCTTGCCGTCACCTTCTTTACCGACGAGGAAGGATCGCGGTTCCAGCCGGACATGCTGGGCAGTCTCGTTTATGCGGGCGGGCTTCCATTGCAGCAGGCGCTGGCGACCGTTGCGATCGACGGAGCCGTGCTCGGCGAAGAATTGGCGCGGATCGGCTATGCCGGGCCGGCCGCCGCCGGGAAGCCGAACGTCCATGCCTATGTCGAGCTCCACATCGAGCAAGGCCCGGTGCTCGATGCGGAAGGGTTCACCATCGGCGCAGTCGAAGGCGTGCAGGGCATCTCGTGGACCGAGTTCACGCTCACCGGCCAGTCCAATCATGCCGGCACCACGCCGATGCGCATGCGCCACGATGCCGGCTATGCCGCGGCCGCGATCGCAAGTTTCGTGCGCAAGCTCGCAAACGACATCGGCGGCAACCAGGTGGCGACGGTCGGCGCGCTGAACCTGTCGCCCAATCTCGTCAATGTGGTCGCCGAGCAGGCGGTGATGACAGTCGACTTGCGGAACACCGACGAGGCGCAGCTGCAGGAGGCCGAGCGCCGGCTGTTTGCATTCGCCGAGGAAACGGCGGCGGCCGAGGGCGTCACCGTGACCCGGCGCGCGCTTGCGCGCTTCCAGCCGACGCCGTTCGCGCCGCATCTGGTTGCCCGGGTCGAAGCGATCGCGAAGGAGTTCGGACTGCCGGTCAGGCGATTGCCGAGCGGGGCCGGGCACGATGCGCAGATCATGGCGGGGGTTTGCCCCTCCTGCATGATCTTCGTGCCGAGCGAAAAAGGGATCAGCCACAACACCACCGAATACACCAAGCCCGACGATCTCGCGGCCGGCGCCAATGTGCTCCTGCGGCTCGTGCTCGAATTGGCGGATGCATGAGATTTCTCATCCGCAATGCGTGCATCGTAAACGGCGACGGCGAGACAGCGCCCTATGCGGGCGACGTACTGGTCGAGAACGACAAGATCGCCGCGCTCGGATCGGTTGCGGCCTCGCAGGCCGACAATGTCGATCGCATCGTCGATGCGAAAGGCCGCGCGCTCGCGCCCGGCTTCGTCGATACGCACAATCACGGCGCGCTGGGCGGCACCGTTATCGCGGAAAGCGGCCTGCCGCGCAGTTGCGAGCTTGCGATTCTCGGCGGCGTGACCAAGCGCATCTGCGGCGTCGATGGATTGTCGCCCGCCCCGGTCGTCGCGTCGCAGCGGTCCCAATACGCCGCGCAGCTGAAGCCGCTCGACGGCGCCATCGACGGCGAATGGACATGGTGCTCGGTCGCCGAGTTTCTTGCCTGGCACCGCGGCCGCTCGGTCACCGACATGGGCCTCTATCTCGGCCATTCGGCGGTGCGGCGCGTGGTGATGGACAATCTGGCGCGCGTGGCGGGCGACGCCGAGATAGCGGCGATGGCCGATGTCGTCCGCCGCGAGGCGCCGCTGACGCTCGGCCTCTCCACCGGGCTCGTCTACAATCCCGCGGTCTACTGCGATCAGCGCGAAATCACCGCGCTGGTGCGCGCATTCAACCAGGTAAAGCCCGGCGCGCTGTTTCCGCATTTGCGTTCCGAGAGCGACAACATCGTCGCCAGCATCAAAGAGGTGGTCGAGGCCTCCGTCGATGGCGGCGGCGGCTATTGCAACGAGCATTCCAAGATCGCCGGCGCGCAGAACTACGACCGCATGGGCGAGATCGAAAGCATCCTCGCGGACGCCTCGTCGCTGATTCCGACCATGGAGAACATGTACCCGTACACGGCGGGATCGACCACGGGCGACGCGATCTTCCCGCCCGAGATGCGGGCCGGCAGTCGCGCCGAGTTTCTCGCGCGCCTCAAAGATCCTGCCGTCCGCCGCGCCATGGCCGGCAAGATTCGGCATGACAGCAAGAGCTGGGACAACTTCGTCCATTTCTGCGGCGGTCTAGCGGGCATCCAGATTGCCGGCGCCAAGCCGGGGGTCGGCGACGCGTTTCTGGGCGGTCGCCTGAGCGATGTCGTGAGGGCGGCTGGGGTCGACGATCTCGACTCGGATGCGGCGTACGACGCCGTGTTCGATTACTACGCGGCCAATGACGGCGAGATCGCGATCATCACGCATTACGGCAACGAGGCGACCGTCGAGCGGTTCTTCCGGCGGCCGCGCATGGCGATCTGCACCGACGGGCTGATGCCGGGACCGGGACAGAAGCCGCATCCGCGCGCGCTCGGCGCCTTCCCGAAGGCCCTGCGGATGGGCCGCGAGATGGGCTTTCCGTTGGAGCAGATGGTGTGGCGCATGGCGACGCTGCCCTGCCGGTTTCTCAATCTGCCCGATCCGACCCTGTGCGTGGGCGCGGATGCATCGCTTGTTCTGTTCGATCCGGACACGGTTGCGGAATCCGGCACCTATCTCGATCCGCTGCTGCGCCCGACCGGCATCGACATGGTGTGGGTGCACGGGCAACTCGTGCTCGATCATGGGGCGCTGATCGCGCCTGATCCGTTCCCCGGCCGCGTGCTGACGAGTCCCCTAGGCGCGCGCTAGTTTAGCGGCGGCATACCTCACATGAGGCCTTGATAGACGGGCCCGAACGGCGGTCGCGGAAGATAGCGGCCGCCGCCGCGCTCGGCGCGCAGATCGCCATCGGCAAAGACATGCCGGCCGCCGGCCATCGTGTGGACGACAGCGCCGATCGACTCAAACCCTTCCCACACGGAAAAGTCCGTATTCTGATGCTGGGTCGCGGCCGACAATCGCTTGGTCCGATGCGGATCGAACACGATGACATCGGCGTCGGCGCCTACCTCGAGCGAGCCCTTGCGCGGCCATAGGTTGAAAACCTTCGCGGCGTTGGCGGAGGTCAAGGCGACGAACCGTTCCGGCGTCAACCGGCCGCCATTCACGCCGAGATGCCACATGACATGCAGCCGGTCTTCGACGCCGCCGCAGCCATTCGGGATCTTGGTGAAATCAATTTGGCCCAGCCGCTTTTGCGCACGGGTGAAACAGCAATGATCGGTTCCGGTCGTGCTCAGAACGCCATCCTGCAGCGCCTGCCACAACACCGCCTGATACGCCTTCGGGCGGTAGGGCGGGCTCATCACGTGTCCGGCCGCAATATCGAAGTCCGGGTCGGCATAAACCGACTCGTCGATGGCGAGAAAGCCCGGCAAGGTCTCGCCGACGATCTTCGCGCCCCGCGCCTGCGCGCCCGCAATCGCCTCAGCGGCGCCTGCGGCGGATACGTGGACGACATAGAGCGGCACATCCAGCAACTCGGCCATGGTGACGGCGCGCAGCGTCGCTTCGGCTTCGCATTGCGGCGGCCGTGAGAGGACGTGACCGCGCGGACTGGTGACGCCCTCGCTCAGCAATTTGTGCTGGAGATGCGCGATCAGGTCGCCGTTCTCTGCGTGCACCTGCGGCAGTGCGCCGAGCTCGCGGCAGCGGGAAAAGCCTGCGATGAGGTCCTCGTCCGGCAGCATCAACCGGTTCTTGTAGGCGAGAAAGAATTTGAAGCTCGCGACGCCGTGCTCGCGCACCAGCGGTTCCATCTCCAGGGAAAATCGCTCGCCCCACCACGACACCGTCATGTGGAAGCCGTAGTCGATCGTCGCCTTTGCCGCGCGCTCGCGCCAGACCGCGAGCGCATCGAGCGGCGATTGCCCGTGGTCGGGGCCGACGAAATCAAGGATCGTTGTCGTCCCGCCGGCCGCGGCCGCCGCCGTGCCGGTAAAGAAGTCGTCGGCGACGACGGTGTCCATCATCGGCAGCTGCATGTGCGTGTGCGGATCGACGCCGCCCGGCATGACGAAGCATCCGCCCGCGTCGACGATTTCGGCGCCGCCGTCCGCGTCGAGATTGTCGCCGACGGCCGCGATGCGGCCTTCTAAGCATAAGAGATCGGCGCGGCGACGGCCCGTGTCCGTCACCAGCGTCCCGCCGCGAATGAGGATTTTTTCCAAACTGGCTCTCCGCCCGTCTTCTCCGTGCGCCGGGCGCTCCGGCTTATCAATTAGTTAGCAGAATGTTCGATCGCCGCGGTCACGAAATTGACGGCCCCTGCC
>JAEULX010000168.1 GCA_016793685.1 Bradyrhizobiaceae bacterium | reverse complement strand
CGAGGCGTTCGTCGATGCGCTGCGCGCGGCCGAGACGGTCGCATTCCGCGAATGGGAGGCGACGACTCCCTACTTCGATGGCTGCCTTCCGATCGAGGTGATGGCCGAGCGCGGCCGCGATACCCTGCGCTACGGGCCGATGAAGCCGGTCGGGCTGACTAATCCGCACAAGCCGGCGGAGAAGCCCTACGCGGTCGTGCAGCTCCGTCAAGACAATCGGCTGGGTACGCTGTTCAACATGGTCGGATTCCAGACCAAGCTCAAACACGGGGAGCAGATCCGCATCCTGCGCACGATCCCTGGACTGGAAGCGGCGGAATTCGCCCGTCTCGGCGGGCTGCACCGCAACACCTTCCTCAATTCGCCGAAGCTGCTCGATGCGACGTTGCGTCTGAGGACCGAGCCGCGGCTGCGCTTTGCCGGGCAGATCACCGGCTGCGAGGGCTATGTCGAATCGGCCGCGATCGGGCTCCTGGCCGGCCGCTTCGCCGCTGCCGAGCGCCGGCGGATCGCTCCCGAGGCGCCGCCGCCGACCACCGCGCTCGGCGCGCTGCTCGGACATATAACCGGAGGCCACGTGGAAACGATCGACGCCGGGCCGCGCTCGTTCCAGCCGATGAATATCAATTTCGGGCTGTTCCCGCCCCTTGCCCACAGCCCCTCGCGCGGCGCGAACGGGGAACGGCTCAGGGGGACGGCGAAGACGCTCGCCAAAAAGCGCGCGCTCACCAGCCGGGCGCTCGCCGACATCGACCGGTGGATCGCCGGAGGCGCTGCGGTGGCTGCGGAATGATGCAATTTCCGTCCGGCGAGGCTGTGCTATATCGCGCGGCGATGACTGGCGAATCCCATCTCCCTGAAGAGGTTGCGCGCTGCTTTCGCAGCGACGTCGTGCTCAAGCGCGACGTGTTCAGCACGATCGAGCGCGGCCACTTCGTGACGGAAAGCGGCGAGGTTCCGGCGGTGCTGCGCCGGATCGACGTCGCGCCGTGGTGGTCGTTTCCGCTCGCCCATCACCTGTTCCGGCGGGAGAAGCGCGCGCTCGCGATCGCGGGCCGGCTGGGGATCGCGCCGCCGCTGCTGTTTGCCGGACGCCGCAGCCTCGTGCGCGGCTGGATCGACGGGCTGCCGGTGCATATCGCAAAACCGGTGGCGGACCTCGCCTATTTCCGCTCGGCAAAGCGGGCCTTGCGCGCGGTGCATCGGGCGGGCTTGACCCATAACGACCTCGCCAAGGAGCAGAACTGGCTGAGAACGCCGGACGGACGCGCGGCGCTGACGGATTTCCAGCTCGCTTCGGTGTTTCGCGGACGCGGTTATCTGTTCCGGCTGATGGCCTATGAAGATCTGCGCCACCTTCTCAAGCACAAGCGCCGCTATGCCCCCGAAGACCTGACGGCCGGCGAGAAGCGGGTGCTCGCGCGGAAGAGCTGGCTGACCCGCATCTGGATGGCGACCGGCAAGCGCGTCTATTACTGGATCACCCGCGGGGTGCTGAACTTTGCCGACCGCGAGGGCGGCGGGCTTCGCCTCGTCGATGACGCGCCGGCGCTGACCGCCTGGCTGAAGCGGCATCCAGCGGTGCGCGACGCCGCGATCGTCGCTTTTCCCGACCGGCGCAGCGGCGCGGGGCTTTACGCTTTTGTCGAGTCGGATACGCCCGACGCAACGCTGCTCCGGGACCTCGCGACAACCGCAGTCCCGGCGCCCATGCCCGAACGTCTGCAGGTCGTGCAGCAGCTGCCGCGGGACGGGCGCGGCGCGTTGCGCACCGACATTCTGCAGCTCATCGCGATGAATCAGATCGACCTTATCGATCCGCTGCTTGCGAGCGAAGCCGAGAAGGACGTCGTCGCCCGCATCGTAGCGGACCGGCGCAACCTGCGGGACCGCTACGCGCTGTAGAACGCGCAGGCATCCATCAGCGCAAGCGGCGCGCGGAGCGCCACAGCGCCCATTGCCGGCGCCACTGCGGCACCTCGACGGGAGCGAACGGATCGGCCGCGTGCGCCTCCAGGCGATCGAGCAGCAAACGGGCGAGCGCCACCGTGAGGAATGCGGGTCGCACTTGATCCGTCAGCCGGTCGGCCGCCGTGGCGACCTGGTCGAGTTCGAGGCGCGCCCGTTCGCGCAAATCCGACAGCGCGGCGCGCAACTGCGGAGTGGCGCGGCGGGCATAGACGTCGGCCGGGGCGACGCCGTGGCGCGCGAGCACCTCGCCCGGCAGGTAGAGGCGGCCGCCCGCGGCGTGGACGGGGAACGCCTGTAACAGCCGCGCGATGCCGGAACCGATTCCGGCCGGTCCGGCCAGCCCGGCTGCGATCGGATCGGCGCCGCCGAGGATGACGGCGGCGAGTTCGACCAGGCTCGACGAGGTCTTGCGCACATAGCCGTAGAGCGCATCGAGGGTGGGCATCGGGTCATTGTAGAGATCGAAGCTGCGCGCCTCGATCAGTGCGAGCAGCGGCTCGACCGGCAACCGACAGGCCGCCATCGTGCCGATGAGGGCATCGGCCACGGGATTCGCCCTGACCTCGCCATGGCCTTCGCCCTGAAGCGCGTCGCGCCACCATTGCAGGCGGATTTCACCCGCCATCGGCGTGCGGACGACCTCGCGCACCCGCGCGATCTCGGCGTTGAACGCATACAGCGCGAACAGGTGACGCCGCGCCTCGGCCGGCGCGAACAGGCTGGCGAGAAAGCGGTCCTTGTCCGCTGCGCGGACGCGATCTTCGCAATAGGCGTACGCGTTCACGGGTCCGGCCGTTGGTTGAAGGTCATCCGAAGGAGCCCGAGTTTCCGATCCGCCCGCCGGTTCGTAAACCGGTCACGCGCTGCACTCCCGCTCAATCGACGGCGATCAGCAGCGCGCCGATGCGCCGCCCTTCGCTGAGCAGGAGGTTGTAGGTGCGAACCGCCGGGCCCGTCGTCATCGTCTCCGGAACAATGCCGCGCGCACGGAAGCGCTTGTCGAGGGCATGCGGGGTGAGCCAGGGGTCGCGGCCCGTCCCGATCAGCAGGTGTTCGATCGGCGGCGCGCTGGCGAAGATGAGCGCGAGTTCCGCCTCCCCGATCGCGTCCGCCGCGGCAACGCCGATCGCCCAGACGCCGCTGGGCAGGCACAGAAGCGAGCCGCGATGCGACATGCCGGCGAACCGGAAACCGCCTCCGCCATAGGCCTCGATCTGCGCCGGATAGGGCAGATTCGGGCTTGCGCGATCGCCGGGCATCAAGCGTCGTTCAGGGCCGTGCCCCGGCCGGGCGTGGCGCGACTTCGCCGGAACTGTCGGCCTTGGCGACTTCGTCCTTGCCGCCCTGGGTGCGGACGCCGAGGTAGATCAGTATCGGAGCGGCGATGAAGGCCGACGAATAGACGCCGACGATGGCGCCGAACAGCATGGCCTGTACGAAGCTCTGGATCGCCTCGGGTCCGAAGAAAAACATGCCGAGCAGCGACAGGATCACCGTCGTCGATGTGATCACGGTGCGCGACAGGGTCGAGTTCATGGACAGATCGAGGAGTTCGCTGATCGGCATGCGCTTGTGCCGGCGCAACATCTCCCGGATACGGTCGTATATCACCACCGTATCGTTGACCGAGTAGCCCATGATTGTCAGAACGGCGGCGACCGAGGAGAGATCGAAGTCGATCTGGGTCAGGCTGAAGAAGCCGATGGTGAGCACCACGTCGTGCAGCGTCGCGATGGTCGCGCCGACGGCGAACTGCCATTCGAACCGGAACCACAGATAGATCAGGATTCCGATGATCGCCACCAGCATGCCGAGGATGCCGTTCTGGACCAGCTCGCCGGAAACGCGCGGGCCGACCACTTCGACGCGGCGATAGTCGTACCCATCTCCCAGCGCAGTTTTCACCTTGTTGACGGCCGCCTGCTGCGCCTCCTCGCCGCCGGGCTGCTGGGCGAGGCGGATGAGGACGTCGGTCGGAGCCCCGAAGCGCTGAAGCTGCACCTCGCCGAGATCGAGGCTCCCGAGCGTGCTGCGGATCGCGCCCAAGTCGGCCGACGCTGCTTTCGATTGAACTTCGATCAGCGTGCCGCCGCGAAAGTCGATGCCGAAATTCAGACCGGCCGCAAAGAAAAGAGCGATCGCGAGCAGCGACAGCAGTCCGGACAGCGGAAAGGTGATCCGCCGCCAACTCATGAACGGCAGGTTTGTATCGTCCGGAACCAGGCGCAATAGCTTCACAGGAAACTCCGTACCTCAGATCGGCACCGCGGCGGGCCGCCGCAACCGGACCCAGTACGCCACAATCAAACGCGACAGGGTGAAGGCGGTGAAAATCGTCGTGAAGATACCGATGATGAGCGTAAGCGCGAAGCCGCGCACCGGCCCGGAGCCGAGGAAGAACAGGACCACGGCGGCGATCAAGGTGGTGATGTTCGAATCGAGGATGGTGCCAAGCGCCCGGGAGAAACCCGCATCGATCGCCGTGATGGGCGTGCGACCCGAGCGGGCTTCTTCGCGAATGCGTTCGTAGATCAGCACATTCGCGTCGACCGCCATGCCGACCGTCAGCACGATGCCGGCGATGCCGGGCAGCGTGAGGGTGGCGTTGAGCAGCGACAGCACGCCGAAGATCATTGCGATGTTGATCGCAACCGCAACGTCGGCGAACACGCCGAGCAGACCATAGGTCGCGATGATGTAGACGATGACGAGGGCGGAACCGACAAGCGCGGCGGTCTTGCCTTTTTCGATCGAATCCTGGCCGAGCCCGGCGCCGACGGTGCGCTCCTCGATGATCGTAAGCGGGGCCGGCAGCGCGCCGGCGCGCAGAAGGATCGCGAGGTCGTTCGCGCTCTCGACGGTGAAATTGCCGGAAATCTGGCCGGAGCCGCCGAGGATCGGCTCGCGAATCACCGGCGCCGAAATCACCTCGTTGTCGAGCACGATGGCGAAGGGGCGCCCGACATTCTCCTGCGTCACCTGAGCGAAGCGGCGTCCGCCCGAAGTATTGAAGCGGAACGAAACGATCGGCTCGCTCGTGCGCTGGTCGAAGCCGGGCTGGGCGTCATTGAGGTCCTCGCCCGACACCATGACCTGCTTCTGCACCAGCACGGGAACGCGCTGGGGGCCCTTCCCTTCATAGAGGATGTCGGCGTCCGGCGGGGCGCGGCCCTGCTGGACCGCCTCCTGCGGGTTCATCGACATGTCGACGAGCCGGAAGGTCAGCTTTGCGGTCTTGCCGAGCAGTTCCTTCAGCCGCGACGGGTCCTGCAGCCCCGGCACCTGCACCAGGATGCGGTCCACACCCTGACGCTGGATCGAGGGCTCCACCGTGCCGAGTTCGTTGACCCGGCGCTCGATGATCTGGATCGATTGGTCGACCGATTGCCGGATGCGCTCGTTCATCGC
>JAEULX010000150.1 GCA_016793685.1 Bradyrhizobiaceae bacterium | reverse complement strand
CGACCTCGCGCATGCGGTCCTGCACGTAGAATTTTTCGCTGCCGTCGCGCGACCAGGCGAGCGACAGCCGCGAGAGAACGCCGGCTGCTTTCATATCCTGCAGTTCTTCCTTGTAGAAGAAGTCATGCTCCGAGCGCTGGTGGCCGAAAAAGAGCCAGTTGCGGCCAGGCGCGGACACGGCCCTGCGCTCCTGCAGAAAGGCGCGGAACGGCGCGATTCCGGTGCCGGGCCCGATCATGATGATCGGGACGGAGGGATCGGCGGGGAGCGCGAAACCGTGCGCCTTTTGCACATACACTTTCAGCGCCGCACCCGGCGCGATCCGGTCGGCGAGGAAGGTCGAGGCCACGCCGAGGCGTCGCCGGCCGGCGAGAGCATACCGCACGGTGTCGACGGAGAGCGCGACGCGGCCGGGATTGAACTTCGGCGAGGAAGCGATCGAATAGAGCCGCGGCTGCAGCGGGTCGAGCGCTTCGATGAACGCTTCCGGATCGGGCCGGACGCCGGGGAATTTTTCGATCGCCGCCAATACGTCGAGCGTCTGCGCGTCGCCGTCCGGATCTTCGCCGGTCGCGAGCGCGCGCGCCTTTTTACGGCGCTCGCCTCCCGTGACGTAGGAATAAAGTTGAAACAGCATGTCGGGCGCGGGCGACAACGAGACCGCGTCGAACAGGACCTCGCGAAGCGCACGGCCGCCGATCGGAAAATCAGGCGGCGCACCGAGCGCCTTGATGATTGCTTCGACCAGCGCCGGGTCGTTCGTCGGATAGACGCCGAGCGCGTCGCCCACCGTGTAGTCGAGCCCGGAGGCGCTGAGGTCGAATTCGATATGCCAGGTTTCTTTTTCCGAGCCTTTTTTGTTGAGGCGCGTGCGCGACAGGAAACTGGCGAGAACCGGATGATCGCGCGAGCTTCCGGGCGGCGCGGCTTCCACGGGGGCGGCGGCCGCAGGCGCGCCGACGGCCGCGATCGTCGCACGCGGCCCCTGTTTGATCTCGTCATGCAGGGTCTTGACCATCCGGGTGGTCTCCTTGCCACCCGGGACGCATAAATTGAGGCGTTCCTCTTTGCCGCTGAAGATTGCGCCGGAATAATTCCTGCAGTCGTAACCGCACTGCCCGCAGTCCTGCTGGGCCATCGCGGCCATCAGCCGCCAGCGCAGCGGCTTGCCGTCGGCGAGCTTCATGCGGTCGGTGAGCGGGATCGTCTGATCGTGCCACGGCGCGCCGCCATCATCGTCGTCGCCGGCCGCGCCGCCGTTGTTCAGCAGCGCCGCCGCCTGATCGCCGCTCAGCGGCGTGACGCCGAAACCGTCCAGCGACACGAAGCCGGCGAAAAAGCCATTGAGCCACGCCCGCTGCTCATCGGAGAACGGCGCCGTTTCCGGCACAAGCGAAGGGATCGGCGATGGCATATTTTTCGTCATTTGCCCGGTTCCATCGCAAACATCGTCTTCAGCGCGTCGACGTCATGCCGGTGCGCGAACGCAAGGAATGTCTCCTCGCGCGAGGCACGATGCCGGAGATAACCGTTGAGCATGCGTTCGATGGCTGCCGGCGCGTCCTCCGCCTTCACATCGCGATAGACCTCGCGGCCGATCGCGGCGTTCGGCCCGAAGCCGCCGCCGATGTAGACGTGATAGCCCTCGACTTGATCGCCATCGTCCGTCACCTGGATTTTGCAGGCGAGCAGGCCGATCTCGCTGATGTAGTGCTGCGCGCAGGAATGATGGCAACCGGTGAGGTGGATGTTGATCGGGCCATCCAGCGCAACGCGCGTCTCGCACCATTGGGCGATCGCCTCGGCGTGACCCTTGGTGTCGGAGGCGGCGAACTTGCAGCCGACATTGCCGGTGCAGGCGATGAGGCCGGCGCGGATCGGCGTCGCCTCGCTCGACAGCCCGAGCGCGGCGATGGCGGCTTCGGCAGCGGCCACCTTTTCGTCGGCGATGCCGGAGATCAGCAAATTCTGCCAGACGGTGAGCCGGATATCGCCGTCGCCCAGCTCGCGGGCGATCTCGGAAAGGCCGCGCATCTGCGCCGCAGTCACGCGCGCCACCGGCAGCACGACGCCGATCCAATTGAGGCCCGCCTGTTTCTGGCTGCGCCTTCCGATGTGAGCGGTGCGATCCTGCGGCGGACGCGGCGCGATCGCCTCATCCGGCGCCCTCTCCAGTTTGCGGCCCAGCCGTTCTTCCACAGCGGCGACGAATTTCTCCAGCCCCCAGTCGTCCAGCACATATTTCAGCCGCGCCTTGGCGCGATCGGTCCTGTTCCCGTGGTCGATATAGACGCGGATGACGGCGTCGGCGACCGCCGTTGCCTCTTCCGGCCTCACGATTATTCCCGTGTTGCGCGCGAAATCCTTGTGCCCGGTGATGCCGCCGAGGGTGAACCGGAACCACACTCCCGCTTCCGGCCCTACTCCGTCTTTCACCTCCACCGCCTGGAAGCCGATATCGTTGGTGTCCTCCAGGACCGGGATGCAGCCCCCGCCGTCGAACCCGACATTGAACTTGCGCGGCAGCCCATAGAGCGAGCGGTCGTTGAGAATGTGGAAATGCCATTCGCGGGCGAACGGACGCGTATCGATCAGTTCCTGCGGATCGATGCCGGCGGTCGGCGTGCCGGTGACGTTGCGGATGTTGTCGGCGCCCGAACCGCGCGAGCACAGGCCGAGATCCTGGATCGCCTCGACCATGGCGACCGCATCTTTCGGTGCGATCTCGCGCATCTGCAGGTTCGCGCGGGTCGTTACGTGCGAATAGCCGCCGGCGTAGCGTTCGGCGAGGTCGGCGAGCCCCGCGAACTGCCAGTGCTTGAGAATGCCGTTCGGGATGCGCAGCCGGCACATGTAGGAATTCTGGGCCGGCGCGACGTAGAACAGTCCATAATAGCGCCAGCGGAAATTGTCCGCCGGCTTGGGCGCTTCGTTCTTGCGCGCCTGCTCTTTCAACCGCTCATAGCCGTCGAACGGATGCAGCTCGCGCTTGAACTTTTCCTGATCGGCGAGTTTGCCGCCCCCAAGCTCCGTCCGTTCCTGCGCTTTGGCGTGTGCGGCGTCCGGTCCCGATGCATCGCCGGCGCCCGGCGTCAGCGTGCCGCGCGCCGCGCGCGCCGCAGTGAGGCCGGAGGCGAAGCCTTCGAGATATCGTTTCTGGTCGGGAGTGAAATCGCTCGACATGGCAGTCTCACGCTGCTTGCTGCTCGGCCAGCGCACGGCCGAAAATGATGTCGTTGCGGAAGGGCTCGATCACGGCGCCCGAGCGGATGAGATCGAGATACCAAGGACCGTCGGCGGTATCGCCGAACAGGACGACGCCGACGAGGCGGCCGTCGGCGATCACCAGCTTCTTGTAGGCGCCGCGGCCGGGGTCGGAATATTTGATCTGCTCGGTTCCGGCCGCACCGACGAAGTCGCCGGCCGAGAACACGTTGACGCCGGTGACCTTGAGATTGGTCCCGAACTGGACCGGGCGAAAGCTGCCCGCCTGTCCGAGCATCACCGCCGCCGCGACCGCGGCCATGTCATAGAGCGGTTCGACGAAGCCGTAGCAGACGCCATCGTGCTCGGCGCATTCGCCGACCGCATGAATATCGGGATCGGACGTCCGCGTTTGATCGTCGACGACGATGCCGCGCGCGATGGTAAGTCCGGCATCGGTGGCGATCCGCGTCTCCGGCCTGATGCCCGTCGCCATGACCACGAGATCGGCGGGAAAAATCCGGCCGTCATCGAGCAGGACGGCTTCGGCGCGCTTGTGCCCGAGGATCGCCGTGGTCTGGGCGCGACAATGGACTTCGACGCCGCGCGCCTCCAGCCAGCGCTGCAGCATCTGCGCCGCAGTTGGATCGAGCTGGCGTTCCATGAGGTGGCCCATGAGATGCAGCACGGCAACCTGCATGCCGCGCGCCCGCAGCGCCGCCGCTGCTTCGAGCCCAAGCAGGCCGCCGCCGAGCACCACGACATTCATGCCGGGCCTTGCGGCGACCGCCAGCATGGCGTTGACGTCGTCGAGATCGCGGAACGAATACACGTTCTGCAATTCCTTGCCCGCCACCGGAATGATGAAGGGCGTCGATCCCGTCGCGATCACGAGCTTGTCGTAGGGTGTCTCGCCGTTGCGCGAATGCACGGTCTTGGCCGCGCGATCGATTCTGGTGACCGTCTCGCCGAACCGGCAGGCGACGCCGTGCTCGGCGTACCAGGCGGCGTCGTGGGTCACGATGTCGTCGAACGCCGCCTCGCCGGCGAGCACCGGAGAGAGCATGATGCGGTTGTAGTTCACCCGCGGCTCCGCGCCGAACAGCGTGACGTGGTAGGCGTCGGGCGCCATCCTGAACAAATGGTCGAGCATGCGGCCCGAGGCCATGCCGGCGCCTATGACGACGAGCTTGCGCCGTCGTCCTGTCCACCTGTCGCGCAAATGTCGCGTGCTCATGCTGGCGCTCCAACAGGCGCTTTATGGGGCTGCTCACCTGACGTCGGATTGTCGACGGAGGCCCCGTAGCGGCCGGGCCCGGCCGGCCTCCGTCGACTGCTTGCGTATGGACAAGCCACCGCCGTGATTGCCTTCGCGCCGCTCACACGCGCGCTTCGGCAAGACTCGTCGATTGCGGCGAGTAGCTGCGGCGGAGGTAGTACCACCACGTGAGCGCCAGGCATGACGCGTAGAACGCGAGGTAGATCGCGAGCGCCAGATGCGGGCCGCCGGTGGCCTGAATCGACGCGCCGAAGCCGCGCGGGATCAGATAGCCCCCACAGGCGCCGACCGCACCGATGAATCCGAGCGCGGCGCCGCTCTCGATCTTGGCGACGCTCAACGCGAGCGCCCGCCCGGCTTCGCCCGAACCTTTTGCTTTCCGCAGATTTTCCTCGCGGAAGATCGACGGGATCATCCGGTAGGTCGAACCGTTGCCGACCCCGGTCGTGATGAAGAGAACAAGGAACATCGCGAGGAAGCCGCCGAATTCCTTGATGTCGATGAAGTACATGACGCCGACCGTCGCGCCGAGCATGACGATGAAGTTCCAGAACGTCACGATGGCGCCGCCGACTTTATCGGCCAGCAAGCCCCCGAGCGGACGCGACAGAGAGCCGACAAGCGGACCGAGGAAGGCGATGGCGACCGAGACCGTGGGGAACTGGGTCTTGATCAACAGCGGGAACGCCGCCGAGTAGCCGATGAAGGATCCGAACGTGCCAATGTAGATGTAGGACATGATCCAGGTGTGCTTGCGCCGAACGATGGCGAACTGGTCCTTCAGCGATGCGCGGGCATTGGTGAGATTGTTCATGAAGAACACCGCCCCGAGCACCGCGATGACCAGCGGCAGCAACCACATCAGCCCGGCGTTCTGCAGATAGAGTCCGCCCGCGCTGGGCGTCGCCTGGTACAGATTGATCAGGCCGACCCCCATCAGGATCGGCGTCAGCAATTGCACGCTGCTGACCCCGATATTCCCGCCGGCCGCGTTCAACCCGAGCGCCCATCCCTTCATGCGGTCAGGGTAGAAGAAGGAAATATTGGTCATGCTCGAGGCGAAGTTGCCGCCGCCGAGGCCCGCAGTCGCGGCCACCAGGAGCATCACCCAGAACGGCGTGTCCGGTTGGGTCACGAAATACGCAAGCGCGATCGTCGGGATGAACAGCACCGTCGCGCTGATGATGGTCCAGTTGCGGCCGCCGAAGGTCGTCACCGCGAACGTATAGGGAAAGCGGATGAGCGAGCCGATCAGTCCGGGCAGCGCCACGAGCTGGAACAGCTGGTCGGTCGAATAAGGAAAACCCGCCTGCGGCAGCTTCGTTGCGACGATGCTCCAGATCAGCCAGATCGAAAAGCCGAGATGCTCGGCGATAATCGACCAGATGAGATTGCGCCGGGCGATGAATTTACCTTCAGACTCCCAGAACTTCGCGTTTTCTGGATCCCAGTCTGAAATCCAAGTGGAGTTCGGCTTGTCGATCGAATTTGGCGTGCTCGACATTTGTCGTCCATCCCTGAATGCGGAGTGATCGCGGTCCGGCGCACCGTCGATCGTTTCGGTTCCGCCGCGGGATCACTGGTCCGCGACGGGCAACAAAAAACCGCAGCCCAAAGGATCGCGTCGTGCGTTCCCTGGGACAGCGGCTTTGCTGATTGGCCCGTCGTTGGACCGATGGACGCCAAGCTCCTGGCATCCGGTTTCGCGTTGTTTCAAGGATCGTGCCAAGGCGCGATCACGCGAATAATCATCGTTGAAACAAGCGGCTTGTTTGTTTGAAGGCGATCACTCGCGCATAACGGAAAGGGGACTGTGCCTATGGTCGGCGCAAAATGCCGACTTCCTGTGCGTTGCACATAAAATCAGCGCACCACCCGCATGGGAAGCGCGGGCTCGTGCTTGCCGCGCCAGCTCGCGACATAGCCGGCGACATCGTCGGCGTCGAACTGCGGGCCAACGAAGGCGCCGACGCCGTCGAACGGTTCGGGCTTGCTGGGCGCAGCGCCGATCGCGGCGTCGTAGATATCCGAGCGGAAAACGGCTTGCGCCGCGATGCGCATCTCGTCCGACAGCGGCGCCTGCTGCCAACGCGCGATCTGCGCATAGAGCCAGGCCGCCTGAACCGGATCGGGCCGGTTCGCGTCGGGGCCGCTGATCATCAGGTAGCGCCGGTCGCTCCGTTCGGCGCCGTCGGTCGCAAGCTTGAGGTTGCCGGCAAGGGTTCGGGCAATGACCTCGGCGTCGACATCGAAGCGGCGCGACAGGGACACAGCCACCGCATGTTGATTGGCGCTGTCACTGATGAAGTTGCCGGCGTCGGTGAGCGCCTGGAGGAGCGCGGCAAGCGTTTCCGGATTGGCGTTCGCCCATGGCTCGCGGACGGCGAGAACCTTTTCGGATGTGCGCGCCATGATCGCGCAGCTGAAATGCAGGATGCGGCCGAAGCCGGACTCGACGGCGACCGAGTTCCAGGGCGCACCGACGCAAAAGCCGTCGACCTGACCGTTTGCGAGGCTGTCGACCATGTAGGGCGGCGGCAGCACCACGAGCCGCACGTCTTCGTCGGGATCGATGCCACCGGCCGCCATCCAAAAGCGCAACTGGTAATTATGGTTGGAGAAGGGGAACGTCATCCCGAAATTCAGGGGCTCGGCGCCCCGCGCCTTGCGCTGCGCGATGATTTTCGCCAAGGCGCGAGCGGAGACGAGCGGGTGGGCGATATCGCCGTCGGCGATGTTGGCGAGCGCCGCGAACAGCCCCGGGGACAACGTGATAGCGTTGCCGTTCAGCGCCAGGTTGAAGGGCGAGATGATCGGCACGCGCACGTGACCAATCCCAAGGCTGGAGGCGATCGCCACGGGCGACAGCAGGTGCGC
>JAEULX010000069.1 GCA_016793685.1 Bradyrhizobiaceae bacterium | reverse complement strand
TTCCATTCGATCCGGCTGCTGCAGCAGGTGAAGGAAATCGACCCGCAGATGTTCACCAAATCGGGCATCATGCTCGGCCTCGGCGAGACCCGAAACGAGGTGCTGCAGGTGATGGACGATCTGCGCTCGGCCGACGTCGATTTTCTGACCATCGGTCAATACCTGCAGCCGACCCGCAAGCATCATCCGGTCGAGCGGTTTGTTCCGCCCGAGGAGTTCAAGGCGTACGAAACGGTCGCTTACGCCAAGGGCTTTCGCATGGTCGCAGCCTCGCCGCTGACCCGCTCCTCGCATCATGCCGGCGATGATTTCCAGCGTCTCAAAGACGCCCGGGCCGGCAGGCGATAGCCGCGATGCCCCAATTCAAGGCCAGGCGCCGCGTGCGACACTCCGCGACCGAGATGTTCGCGCTCGTGGTCGACATGGAGCGCTATCCGGAGTTCGTGCCCCTGTGCCAGGACATGCGGGTCCGGGGGCGGAAGGAGGTCGGGGAGGGCGTGGCGGTTGCGACCGCGCGCATGACCGTCGCCTACAAGATGATCCGGGAGATTTTCACCACCAAGGTGACGATGCACGAGCCCGAGCTGTGGATCACGGTCGAGTATCTCGACGGGCCGCTGCACGTGCTGTCGAACCGCTGGACGTTCCGGCCGATCAGCGAGACTGCGAGCGAGGTGGAATTCTTCATCAATTACGAATTCAAGAGCCGCATCCTGAGCGCGCTGATGGGGGCGGTGTTCGAGGCCGCCTTCCGCCGGTTTGCCGGCGCCTTCGAAAAGCGCGCCGACCAGGTGTACGGAACCGGCGGGGGGCGGATCGTCGCTTCAGGCTGAACGATCGGCCGGGCCTCATCCGCCGTGGGCGTTTGCGAGCGCTTCCAGGAGCGCGAGCGCCTCGGCAACCGAGGCGAGCCGCACCTGGCGCCGGCCGATATTCCCGAAACGCTTCTCCCGATGAACCAGCCGCCCGTCGCGGTCGGCGGCCGCGAAGTGCACCAGCCCGACCGGCTTGTCCTCGGAGCCGCCGCCCGGTCCGGCGATGCCGGTTACGGCGACGACGAGTTTGGCGGGCGAGTTGCCGAGCGCGCCCGCGGCCATCGCTTCCGCGGCCTCGCGGCTGACCGCGCCGCAGCGCTGCAGGAGCGAGCGCGGCACGCCCAGCATGGTCTCCTTGGCGAGGTTGGAATAGCTGACGAAGCCGCGCTCGAACACGTCGGACGAGCCGGGAATGTCGATCAGCGTCGCAGCCACCAGGCCGCCGGTGCACGATTCCGCCGTTGCGATGGTGAGGCCGCTGAGCCGGCAGAGCGAGAGCAGGCGTTCGGCCGCCGCGCCGAGCTGCTGCTGGGTTATGGCCGCCCGCGGCGCGACTGCCGGTTCGCCCTCGCTCACGGGGTGACCCAGGGCAGCCGGATGGTCGCGGTCGCGTAGGCGGCAAGGCCCTCGCGGCGGCCGATAAATCCAAGCTTCTCGCTGGTCGTGGCCTTGAGGCCGACGCGGTCGGCGGCGATCCCGGCGATTGCGGCGATGCGGGCGCGGATCGCCTCGCGATACGGGCCGATCCGCGGCGCCTCGCTCACGATCGCCACGTCCAGATGGGCGATCAGCCCGCCCCGCTGGCGCACCCGCTCCACCGCGAAGGCAAGGAAGCGATCCGAGGAGGCGCCGCGCCACTGCGGATCGCTCGGCGGGAAATGCACCCCGATATCGCCGTCCGCCAGCGCGCCGAGGATGGCGTCGACCAGGGCGTGCAGGGCGACGTCGGCGTCCGAATGGCCGGCAACGGCGCGATCGTGCGGGATGCGGACGCCGCCGAGCATGACGTGGTCGCCCTCGGTGAAGGCGTGCACGTCGTACCCCATGCCGGTGCGGACATCGCCGAGCGCCGCCAGATTCTCCATCTCGGCGCGGATAAAGTCCTCTGCGGTCGTGAGCTTGGTGTTGGCGGGCTCGCCCTCGAACACGTCGACGGCCATGCCCGCCCATTCGGCAAGCGCGGCGTCGTCGGTGAAGTCATCGCGCCCGGCGGCCGCCGCCTTGCGGTGGGCGGCAAGCAGGGTGGGATAGGCGAACGCCTGCGGCGTCTGCACGGTGCGCAGGCGGGCCCGGTCCAGCGTCTCCGCCACGCGGCCGGACGCGTCGATCGCCTTGATCGTGTCGCTCACCGGCAGGCCGGGCACGGCGGCCCCGGCGCGGCCGGCGGCGATCGCCCGCGACACCAGCGCCGCCGAAGCGAATGGCCGGGCGGCGTCATGAACGAGGACGACAGCCGGCGCCTCGGCGGCGAGCGCTTCGAGCCCGGCCTGCACCGACGCCTGGCGGGTCGCTCCGCCATGGACCGGGCTTTTCACCGGCAGACCCTCGGCGGCGTCATGAAACAGCCGCTCGTCATTGGGATGGATCACCGGTTGGACGAGGTCGATGTCGGGATGGGAGGTGAACGCGAGAAGACTGCGGCGCAGCACGGGAACGCCGCCGATGCTTCTGTATTGCTTCGGCAACTCCCCGCCGGCGCGGAGTCCCCGGCCGCCCGCGACCACGATCGCCGCCACTGCGCCTGCCATGGGTAGAGTGCTCCCGGGGCACGCAACTTTCGCGCCCATAAGATCAACCGCCGCCTCACATAATCACGATAAGTGCAGCTGCTGACAACGAAAAGTGAGTTGCGCTGGTGATGATTGAAAGGCCGGCGCAGAACGAAGTTGACAGCTTGGTTTAACCGGTTCGATCGCGCGGGCAAGGTCGATTTTGCAGCCGGCGAAATCTCGGGGGGTATACTCTTTTCGCATATGCGAAGGGCTTGCGCATGGGCGAGAAATGGCTAATATCTATGCACGATGATCGCTCGCCCATTTAATAGGCAAGCATGACGCCAGTGTTACAAGCAACCGGACCGAGACTGGGGTCGCTTGCCCTGCCTAACAGGGTGTTTCTGGCGCCCATGTCCGGCGTGACCGATTTGCCTTTTCGTCGCCTGGTGGCGGAGTTGGGCGCGGGTCTGGTCGTATCCGAGATGACTGCCTGTGCCGCGCTCGCCGAGGGCCGCCCGATCGAATGGCGGCGGATCGCCAAGCCAGCCACCGGTCTTCATATGGTGCAACTCGCGGCGTGCGAGCCGCATTGGATGGCCGAGGGGGCGCGCATCGCTGTTGGGCAGGGAGCCGACATAATCGATATTAATATGGGCTGTCCTGCTCGTTATGTTACGGGTGTCGAGAGCGGCTCGGCGTTGATGCGCGATCTGGACCACGCGCTGCGCCTGATCGAAGCCGCGGTCGCCGCCGTCGATGTGCCGGTCACGCTGAAGATGCGGCTGGGATGGGACCACCGATCAATCAATGCCCCGGCGCTGGCGCGCCGGGCTGAGAACGCCGGGGTCCGGCTGGTCACCGTGCATGGCCGCACCCGCTGTCAATTCTACAAGGGAAAGGCCGACTGGAAAGCCGTGCGCGCAGTCAAGGACTCGGTCTCCATTCCGGTCGTCGTCAACGGCGACGTGACGAGTTTCGCCGACGCCGAGCAGGCGCTGGCGCAGTCCGGCGCCGACGCGGTGATGGTCGGACGCGGCGCGCAGGGCAGGCCGTGGTTCCCCGGCCAGCTCGCACGCTATCTCGCGACAGGGCAGCGCGAGAGCGCGCCCGCGCTCGAGACGCAGCTTTCGCTGGTGCTGCGGCTCTACCGGGAGACGCTTGCGCATTATGGCGTCCGGATCGGGGCGAAGCAGGTGCGCAAGCATCTTGGCTGGGCGCTCGACGCAGCTGCAGCGACCGCCGGCGCGTCGGCGCTTTCGCTCAAGGCTTGGCGTCGCCATGTTCTGACGGCGGCGACGCCGGCCGAGACGGAACAACGCCTGCGCTGTGCATTTGGCGAATTGACGTACCGGGTCGCGGCATGAGGTTCGCATCTATGGAGAGCCGCTCATTGCAGCCCACGCGCATCATGCTTCCGGCCCTGACGGCGAGCGCTGCGGAAGCCGTGCTCAACTCGTTGCCGCATCCGGTGATCGTGGTCGGCCCCAACGGCGAGGTGTGCGACGCCAATGCGGCGGCCGAGCAGTTCTTCGACGTCTCGGCGACCCTGCTGCGCCGCTATGTGTTGCGCGATCTGGTCCCGTTCGGAAGTCCGCTGCTGGCGTTGATCGATCAGGTCCGCAGCCGCGGCGCGGCAGTCAACGAATACAAGGTGGATCTCGGCACGCCGCGAGTGTCGGGCGAGCGGCTCGTCGATCTCCACGTTGCTCCTGTTCTCGAACAGCCCGGCAATGTTGTGGTCATGCTTCAGCAACGCACCATCGCCGACAAAATGGATCGCCAGCTCACCCATCGCAGCGCCGCCCGGTCGGTGACCGCGCTGGCCGCCATGTTGGCGCACGAAATCAAGAACCCGCTGTCGGGCATCCGCGGCGCGGCCCAACTGCTCGAGCAGTCGGCCAGCGACGACGATCGTTCGCTGACGCGCCTGATCTGCGAAGAGGCGGACCGCATCGTCAAACTCGTGGACCGGATGGAGGTGTTCGCCGACAAGCGGCCGGTCGAGCGCGAGCCGGTCAACATCCATGCGGTGCTCGAGCACGTGAAGAAGCTCGCGCAGTCGGGTTTTGCCCGCAATATCCGCTTTGTCGAGGATTACGATCCCTCGCTGCCGGCGATCCTGGGCAATCGCGACCAGCTCATCCAGGTGTTCCTCAACCTGGTCAAGAACGCCGCCGAGGCCATCGGCCCCAACGCGACCGACGGCGAAATTCAGCTCACGACGGCGTTCCGTCCGGGCGTGCGCCTCATGCTGCCGGGAAGCAAGACACGCGTGTCCTTGCCGCTTGAATTCTGCGTCAAGGACAACGGGCCGGGCGTGCCCGACGATCTGCGACCGCACCTGTTCGACCCGTTCGTCACGACCAAGCCGACGGGAACCGGACTCGGGCTCGCGCTCGTCGCCAAGATCATCGGCGATCACGGGGGGATCGTCGAATGCGAGTCGCAGCCGCGTAAGACTTCGTTCTGCGTGCTGATGCCGATGTACACCGGAGAGGGCGTCGAGCCAGGCGGCGCTGTCGAAGGGTTCAGACGAGGGTGACGATGCCGACGGGACGCGTTCTAGTCGCCGATGACGACGCCGCCATTCGTACCGTGCTCAACCAGGCGCTGTCACGGGCGGGCTACGAGGTCCGCTCGACCGGCAATGCCGCGACGCTCTGGCGATGGGTCAGCCAAGGGGAGGGCGATCTGGTCATCACCGACGTGGTGATGCCGGACGAGAACGCCTTCGACCTGCTGCCGCGGATCAAGAAGCTGCGGCCCGAGCTGCCGGTCATCGTGATGAGCGCCCAGAACACGTTCATGACGGCGATCCGGGCGTCCGAGCGCGGCGCCTACGAATACCTGCCGAAACCCTTCGATCTCAAAGAGCTGATCACGATCGTCGGCCGCGCCCTGGCGGAGCCGAAGGAGCGCGCCTCAAAGCCGCAGCGGCCGGAGGAGCTGGAGACGATCCCGTTGGTCGGGCGCTCGCCGGCGATGCAGGAGATTTATCGCCTGCTGGCGCGGCTGATGCAGACCGATCTCACGGTGATGATCACCGGCGAGTCCGGCACCGGCAAGGAACTCGTCGCCCGCGCCCTGCACGATTACGGCAAGCGCCGCAACGGGCCGTTCGTGGCCATCAACATGGCGGCGATTCCCCGCGACCTGATCGAATCGGAGTTGTTCGGTCACGAGAAGGGGGCCTTCACGGGCGCCAATGCCCGCAGCGCCGGCCGCTTCGAGCAGGCGGACGGCGGTACGCTTTTCCTCGACGAGATCGGCGACATGCCGATGGAGGCGCAGACCCGGCTGCTGCGCGTGCTGCAGCAGGGCGAATACACGACGGTCGGCGGGCGCACGCCGATCAAGGCCGACGTGCGCATCATCGCCGCCACCAACAAGGACCTTCGCATCCTCATCCAGCAGGGGCTGTTTCGCGAGGATTTGTTCTTTCGCCTCAACGTGGTGCCGCTGCGTCTTCCGCCACTGCGCGAGCGCACCGAAGATGTTCCCGATCTCGTGCACCACTTCTTCGCCCAGGCCGAACGCGAAGGCCTGCCGCCGAAACAGATCGAGAAGGCCGCCCTCGACCGGCTCAAGCGCTACCACTGGCCTGGCAATGTGCGTGAATTGGAGAACCTGGCGCGCCGCCTCGCCGCCCTCTATCCACAGGAAACCATCTCCGTCGCCGTCATCGAAGGCGAACTCGCGCAGCCGTCCGCGCCTGCGGCGCCCGATGAGCCGCGCCTTGAGGAAAACCTCTCCTCTACCGTCGAGCGCCATCTCGCCCGGTATTTTGCCGGCTTCAACGACGGCCTGCCGCCGCGCGGCCTCTATCACCGCATCCTGCGGGAGGTCGAATACCCGCTGCTTTCGGCGGTGCTGGTCGCCACCCGCGGCAACCAGATTCGCGCGGCCGAGCTCCTGGGCGTCAATCGCAACACGCTGCGGAAAAAGATCCGCGATCTCGATATCCGGGTGATCCGCACGACCGGCTGATTGCACAAGAGTCAAGAGCGTTCGCCGCGGATTCGTCTCAATTGAGCAACATTGTTGTATAAACGCCGCAAGGGGGGCGGCGTGGCGCGGTATCGTGTCGTGGCCCCGGACCTCTGCGAGGAGAAGCAATGGCGACGGTCGACGATGCCGCGACCGGGGAATTCGGGGTTGCGGACAGACCCGGCACGCGCGTCGCGACGGGGATCATCGGGCCGATTGCCGTTGTTGTCGCACTCGTTTCGGCGCTGACCACGTTCCTGGTCCTGGCCGGCCTGACCCCGATCGTCCCGACCCATAATGTCGTGGTCAGCCTGCTGCTGGTGAACGGGGTGGCGGTCTTTCTGCTGCTCGGGATCATCGGCCGCGAGGTGTGGCAGATCATGCAGGCGCGCCGCCACGGGCGCGCGGGCGCGCAGCTGCATGTGCGCATCGTGCGGCTGTTTTCCGTGATCGCCGCGGCGCCGGCCGTCCTCGTCGCGGTGGTGGCGAGCGTCACCCTCGACCGCGGGCTGGACCGGTTTTTTTCCGAGCGCGCCCGCGTGGTGATCGCCAATTCGCTGCTCGTCACCGAAGCCTATTTGAGCGAGCACGCCCAGACCCTGCGCGGGGAAGTCCAGGCGATGGCCTTCGACATCGCCCGCGCGCGCCCGCTGTTCGACCAGGATCGCGACCGTTTCCGTCAGTTCTTGACGGGCCAGGCCTCGCTCCGCGGCCTTCCCGCCACGATGATGATCAAGCCCGACGGGAAGGTCGTCGAGAAGGCCGACATCAAGATCGAGCGCGAGCTTTCGCTGCCGTCGGCTGCCGACCTCGCCCGAATCGGGGAGGTCGAGCCGCAGGTCGTGGTGCATCCCGACGGGAATTACGTCTCCGCGGTGATCAAGCTGCGCAACTTCGACGACACCTATCTTTACGTGGCGCGGCCGCTCAATCCGCTCGTCGTCGCCCAGCTCCGCGACACGCAAACGAGCGTCAGCGAATACGCGACGCTGGAAGCGCGACGGCTCGGGGTGCAGATCGCCTTCGCGCTCATGTACACCGTGATCGCGCTGACGGTGCTGATGTCGGCGGTGTGGATGGGGTTCAACTTCGCCAACCGGCTGGTGGCGCCGATCCGGCGGTTGATCGCCGCCGCGAATCTCGTCTCGACCGGCAATCTTCAGGTCCAGGTCCCGGTGCAGCGGTCGGAAGGCGACCTTGCGCAGCTCGGCGAGACCTTCAACAAGATGACGCACGAACTGCGGACGCAGCACGACGACATCGTGCGCGCCCGCGATCTCATCGACAGCCGCCGCCGCTTCATGGAGGCGGTGCTGGCGGGCGCCAGCGCCGGCGTCATCGGCGTCGACGGCGAGGGCCGCATCAGCATTCTCAATCGCTCCGCCGAAGAGCTGATCGCATCGAACGAAGCCGAACTGCTGGGTCAGCCCCTTGCCGAGGTCCTGCCGGAGCTGGCGAGCATGCTCGCCTCGGCGCGAAGTTCGCAGCGCCTCATCCAGGGACAAGTCTCGATCAACCGCGGCGGCCGCGAGCGCACGGTGTCGGTGCGGGTGACGACCGAACAGGCGAACGCGCCCGAGCATGGCTACGTGTTCACGCTCGACGACATCACCGAGCTGGTCGACGCCCAGCGCACCTCGGCTTGGGCCGATATTGCGCGGCGCATCGCTCACGAAATCAAGAACCCGCTCACCCCGATCCAGTTGTCGGCGGAGCGCCTGCGGCGGAAGTACGGGCGCGTCCTCACCACGGACCGCGCGGTGTTCGAGCAATGCACCGACACCATCGTGCGCCAGGTCGAAGACATCCGCCGCATGGTCGACGAATTCTCCCGCTTCGCCCGCATGCCCAAGCCGGTGATGGCGGCCGAGGACGTCGCCGACACGGTCCGCCAGGTCGTGTTCCTGATGCGGGTGGGGCATGGCGATATCGACATCGATTCGGAACTGCCGGAGGATCCGATGCCCGCCTGCTTCGACCGGCGGCTGATCTCGCAGGCGCTCACCAATATCGTCAAGAACGCGACCGAGGCGATCTCGGCCGTCCCGCCCGGCGAGATCGAGCGCGGACACATTTGCGTCAGCGCCACGCGCGAGGGCAAGTTCATCCACATCGATGTCGTCGACAACGGCATCGGATTGCCCAAGGAACAGCGCCGCCGGCTGCTGGAGCCCTACGTGACCACGCGGGAAAAGGGCACCGGCCTCGGACTTGCCATCGTCGGCAAGATTCTCGAAGAGCACGGCGGCGGGATCGACCTTCACGACGCGGCGGAGAAAACGCCGGGCGCCCGCGGCGCCTGGATTCAGCTACGCTTCGTCGCCGGGCCGGTTGCGACGGAGCAGCCGGAGCCGGCGGAAACGGCTCTTTCTAGCAGCAGCACGGGCAGCGAACATGGTGTCTGATATCTTGATCGTCGACGATGAGGCGGACATCCGCGAGCTGGTCGCGGGGATTCTCGAGGACGAGGGCTACGGCACGCGCACGGCGCGCGACAGCGACGAAGCCTTGAACGCCATCAACTCCCGCCGCCCGAGCATGGTCTTTCTCGATATCTGGCTGCAGGGAAGCAAGATGGACGGTCTGCAGCTCCTGTCTGCGATCAAGGGCGAACACGCAGAGCTGCCGGTCGTGATGATCTCCGGTCACGGCAATATCGAAACGGCGGTCGCGGCCATCAAGCAGGGCGCCTACGACTTCATCGAAAAGCCGTTCAAGGCCGACCGCCTCGTTCTGGTCGCCGAGCGCGCCCTGGAAAACCTGCGTCTGCGGCGCGAGGTGAAGGAGCTGAAGCAGCTCGCGCCGTTGCCGACCAGCCTGGTCGGCCATTCGATTGCGCTCAATCATCTGCGCCAGACGATCGAGAAGGTCTCGCCGACCAACAGCCGCATCCTGATCGTCGGCCCGTCCGGGTCCGGCAAGGAACTTGCCGCGCGCACCATCCACATTCTCTCCCAACGTTCGTCCGGCCCGTTCGTCGTCATCAACGCCGCCGCCATCACGCCGGAACGCATGGAGATCGAGCTGTTCGGCATCGAGCAGGCGAACGGCGGCCAGCAATCCAAGATCGGCGCGCTGGAGGAGGCGCATACCGGCACGCTGTTCATCGACGAAATCGCCGACATGCCGCGCGAGACCCAGAGCAAGATCTTGCGCGTGCTGGTGGAGCAGACGTTCCAGCGGGTGAACGGCAACACCAAGGTTGCCGTCGATGTCCGCATCATTTCGTCGACGGCGCGCAATCTCGAAGAGGAGATCGTTGCCGGCAAGTTCCGCGAGGACCTGTTCCACCGCCTGTCCGTCGTTCCGATCCGGGTGCCGCCGCTGGCCGAGCGGCGCGAGGACATTCCCGAACTGATCGAATACTTCCAGGAGCAGATTTCGCAGGCGACCGGTCTGCCCAAGCGCCGCATCGGCGACGATGCCCTCGCGGTCCTGCAGTCGCACGACTGGCCGGGAAACGTGCGGCAGCTGCGCAACAACGTCGAACGCCTGATGATTCTCGCCGGGGGCGACCCGGACGCGATCATCACCGCCAGCATGTTGCCGCCCGATGTCGGCTCGATGGTGCCCAATATGCCGCGCGGCAACGGCGGCGAGCACCTGATGGGCATGCCGCTGCGCGAGGCGCGGGAGGCCTTCGAGCGGGAATATCTGCGCGCCCAGATCAGCCGGTTCGGCGGCAACATCTCGCGCACCGCCGAGTTCGTCGGCATGGAGCGCTCGGCCCTGCATCGCAAGCTCAAGGCGCTCGGGATGGACTGACCGGCCGATGTCCCGGGTGGTCTATGTCAACGGTCGCTACCGGCCGTACCGCGATGCGTTGGTCCATGTCGAGGACCGCGGCTACCAGTTCGGCGACGGCGTGTACGAGGTCTGCGAGGTCTACGGCGGCCGCCTCGTCGACGAGCGGCGCCATATGCAGCGCCTGCAGCGCTCTCTCTCGGAACTGCGCATTCCGCTGCCGATGCCGCTATCCGCTTTGAGCACAGTGCTCCACGAGGTCGTGCGGCGAAACAAGGTCGCCGACGGCATCGTCTATCTCCAGATCACCCGCGGCGTCGCGCGGCGGGAACACGCCTTTCCGCCCGCCGGCACGCGGCCGTCGATCGTGGTGTCGGCGCGCCGGCTCGACCGCGGGCAGGGCGAGCGCCTGGCGCAGTCGGGCATTTCGGTCATTACCCTCCCGGAGACGCGATGGGCGCGGGTGGACATCAAGTCGATCGTGCTGCTGCCCAATGTGCTGGCGCGGCAGGCCGCCCGGGAGCAGGGGGCGCGCGAAGCCTGGTTCGTCGATCGCGACGGCTACGTCACCGAGGGAGCCGCCTCGAACGCCTGGATCATCACGCGGGAGGGCACGGCGGTCACCCGTCCGGCCGGGCACGATATCCTGCGCGGGATTTCGCGCGACGTGGCGCAGGCGGCGCTCGCGGCCGCCCACGTTCCGTTTGAGGAACGGCCGTTCCGCGTGGAGGAAGCGTATGCCGCGCGCGAGGCCTTCATCACCGCCGCCAGCCTGCTCGTGATGCCCGTCGTGCGGATCGACGGTAACATCATCGGAGACGGCAGGCCCGGTCAGATTTCCGTTGCAATGCGGCAGGCGTTCCACCGCCACGCGGAATTTTCCTAGTGGCGGCAGAATGGATTAGGGCCGAGGCATGCTCTCAGCTTGGGCTTGCGCTCCGTTGCCGGGTGCCATCTAATGGCCCCGCCCACGCTTGTTCGCACGTCGCCGGGAGGCGTGCGGGGAGGCGCGATAAAATATCCCTCTCGCTTAGGGGCCGCGAGCAAACGGAAACAACGGCCATGGCAGCCGATCGATCACAAAATCTACAAGACACCTTCCTGAACTACGTCCGTAAGAACAAGACGCCGCTGACGATCTTCCTCGTGAATGGCGTGAAGCTTCAGGGCGTCGTGACCTGGTTCGATAATTTTTGCGTGCTGTTGCGGCGCGACGGCCACTCTCAGCTCGTGTACAAGCACGCGATCTCAACCATCATGCCGGGTCACCCGATCCAACTGTTCGAGGGCGCCGAAGAAGCAGCGGAAAAGGTCTGATTGGAGCCACGTCCTCGCGAAAAGCGTAACGGAATGCTGAGCCCCTCGTCGGGCTCGGGTTCCGGACGCGCGATCGTGATCGGGCCCTATCTGCGCGCCTCTCCGCCCGGGCCGGAAGCAAGCCGGGACGAGCACGCACAGCGCTCGCCGCAGGCACGCCTCGACGAGGCGGTCGGGCTCGCGCGCGCCATTGACCTCGATGTCGTGCACGCCGGCGTGGTCACGCTGGCGGCGGTGCGGCCCGCGACCTATCTCGGCAAGGGTAAGGTCGAAGAGATCGCCGGCCTCGTGAAGACCCTGGAGGCCGGTCTGGT
>JAEULX010000032.1 GCA_016793685.1 Bradyrhizobiaceae bacterium | reverse complement strand
GCGTCGTACTGGCAGGCGGCTTGCTGTTCGGCCGTCTGGGCCTGGGCGGCGTTCGGCAGGGCGCCGGCCGCCGCCGCAAGGGCGGAGGCGAACGCAAACGCAGTCAGACGTCGCAAATGCATGATTGTGTTCTCCGGGTTTGGTGTTGAATGGGAGTCAGGATTGGACGGGGCGGCCGAATGCGGCGAGCGGTCCCATGCTCGCGATGCCTCCCGCCATCGATAGAATGAGGGTAATCGCGGCATCATCGAGACAAATCACGCCGCAGCGCCGCGCTTCGATAAAGACCAGGCCCGCGCCGACGAAAAGACCCCACGCGGCGCCGGCTGCGAGCCCACGGCGAATGCCGCGCCCGTCGAGGCGCGCGAACAACGTCTGGCGGGCGAGAGCAGAAACCGTCATTGATCCTCCCACCGGGGCGGGCGCTTTTCGACGAAAGCGGCGATTCCTTCTTCGGCGTCGCGCGCCAGCATGTTCTCCACCATGACTTCGCCGGCGTAGCGATAGGCCTCGGCCAATCCCATTTCGAGCTGGCGATAGAACGCCTCCTTGCCGACCTTGATGACCGGCGCGGATTTCGCCGCGATCTTCCGCGCCATCTCCACGGCGGCGTCGTATTCGGCTCCGGGCTCGGAGAGCCGGTTGACGAGTCCCATGCGGAAAGCGTCGTCCGCGGAGATCATGTCGCCCGTCAACAGTATCTCCAACGCCTGCTTGCGCCCGACGTTCCGCGACAGCGCAACCATCGGCGTCGAGCAGAACAGGCCGACATTGATGCCGGTGGTGCCGAAGGAGGCGGTGCGCGCCGCCACCGCGAGATCGCAGGTCGCCACCAGCTGGCAGCCGGCGGCCGTGGCGGTGGCGTGAACCGCAGCGATCACCGGCTGCGGCAGGTGGACGATCGCCTGCATCAGCGTGGCGCAGCGCGTGAACAGGTCGACGAAATAGGCACGCCCGCGGTCGCTGTCGCTGCGGTGCGCCGTCATCTCCTTGAGATCGTGGCCGGCGCAGAACGCAGGGCCCTTCGCGGCAAGCACCACGGCGCGGATCGAGCGGTCGCGCGCAATCAGCCCGAAGGCTTCGCTGAGCGCAGCGAGCATCGCGTCGGACAGCGTGTTGCGCGCCTTCGGTCGGTTGAGCGTCAGGATCGCGATCCCGCTCAGATCTTCGCGCAGAAGGATTGGTTCCGCCTGGCTCACGGCGGCAGCCGGCATGGGCGTCGTCATCGCAGTTCTCCCGACATGGCCTTCCACAGATACATGCCTCGCTTGCGATCGCAAAGGGGCGTCATCGGCTGTAGCCGCTCCGCGCGGCGTAGGGCATGCTCCGGTTGGATATTGCCTCCGCCACAGGAGACGCGCGCAGTGTTGCACAAGCCGGCCATGACGGTCGCCGAACTCGATCGTTTCCTCGCCCACGAGTTTCCGCAATTCTATCATCGCGACAGCGGCGTCGCGATCGAGGGCGCTTGGCACCACGGCTGCCGCATCCGCCAGGCCTATCGCGAGAGCTTCATTCGCCCGGGCGGGACCATTTCCGGCCCGACCATGATGGCGCTCGCGGATTTCGCCCTGTACGTCGCCGTGCTGGCCTCGATCGGGCCGGTGCCGCTCGCGGTCACCACCAACTTCAACGTCAATTTCCTGCGGCGGCCGGCCCAGCGCGACCTCATCGCCGAAGCGAAGCTGATGAAGCTCGGCAAACGGCTTGCGGTGGGAGAGGTGACGGTCAGCTCGGAAGGGCACGAGGAACCGGTCGCCCATGTGACCGCGACCTATTCCATCCCGGCGAAACACTTGCCATGAGGTAATAAAATACCATTATCATAACTCATTATTTTTAAACGATCTTTTTTCCTTCTCGCGGGTTGACGGAAAAGCGCTTGAGCGGCTACAAGCGCGGCCGAGGCGTTTGCTGCGGCGACGCCGGTTTTCAGCCCAAGGATGCTTTTCAGCCCAAGGATGCAATGATGAAGAGCTATTCGGCGAAGCCCGCCGAGGTCGAGAAGAAGTGGGTGATGATCGACGCGACGGGACTCGTCGTCGGGCGTCTCGCTTCGATCGTGGCGATGCGGCTGCGCGGCAAGCACAAGCCGACCTTCACCCCCCATGTCGACTGCGGCGACAACGTGATCATCATCAATGCGGAGAAGGTGGTGCTCACCGGCCGCAAGCTGCAGCAGAAGGTGTATCGGTATCACACCGGCTTCATCGGCGGCATCAAGGAACGCAGCGCGAAGTCGATCATGGAGGGCCGGTTTCCCCAGCGCATCGTCGAGAAGGCGGTCGAACGGATGCTGCCGCGCGGGCCGCTCGGACGGCGCCAGCTCGGCAATTTGCGCGTCTATCCGGGGGCTGAGCACCCGCATGCCGCCCAGACCCCGGAAAAACTCGATATCGCGGCCATGAACCGCAAGAACGCACGGAGCGCGTGACCATGGCCGACACCATGCAATCTCTCGATCAGCTTTCGTCTCTCAAGCCGGCCGCGCCCGAGGCGCCGAAATACGAGCAGAAGCTCGACAAGCTCCGGCGCGCCTATGCCACCGGCAAGCGCAAGGATGCGGTCGCGCGCGTCTGGATCAAGCCGGGAGCCGGCAAGATCACGGTCAACAACAAGACGGCGGAAACCTACTTCGCGCGCCCGGTCCTGCGCATGCTGATCCAGCAGCCGCTGGTCGCCGTCAATCGCAACGGCCAGTACGACGTCGAGTGCACCGTGGCTGGCGGCGGGCTGTCGGGCCAGGCGGGGGCCGTGCGCCACGGGATTTCCAAGGCGCTGACCTATTACGAGCCGGAATTGCGCACCGTTCTCAAGCGCGGCGGATTCCTGACCCGCGACTCGCGCGTGGTCGAGCGCAAGAAGTACGGTCGCGCGAAAGCCCGGCGATCCTTCCAGTTCTCCAAGCGCTGATCGGCGCCGATCGCAGGCTGCGCGAATTCTCGCCCAGCCTGCGGGCGTGCTCGACTGGCGATGCTGGCTGCGGTCGGGCAGGACTCATCTTGTGGAGCGGCCGGACTGCATCGGATACATCCGCTGCGCTCCGGCCGGCTCGCTTAGCGAGCGTCAATCGCCGAAAACCGCGGTCAATCGCCGAAGGCGGTGACGATGATCTGGCGGTCGCGCGTGCGGCTGTCGAGATTGACGCAGGCGATCTGCTGCCAGGTTCCCAAATCCGGGCTGCCGTTCGACACGGGCACCAAGAGTTGCGGGCCGAGCAGCGTCGCACGCAAATGCGCATGCGCATTGCCGTCCTGCCAGGTGCGCCCGTGATAATAATTGAGATCCCGCGGGACCAGTCTCCTCAATGCGTCCTTGAGGTCGAGCATCAAGCCTTCTTCGAACTCGATCGAAATAATCGCAGCGGTCGAGCCGACGGCAAACACCTGCACGAACCCGTCGTTGATCCGCGAGCGCTTGACGATCTGCTTGACCTGCTCGGTGATATCGCTCGCGCCGACCTCCTTTTCTTCAGTGACGGTCAGCGTTTCTCGATAGATGCGGGCGACTTTGACTTCGAGCATGGGTATCGGTTCCCCCGGTTGAACTGCACCGATTCCGACGCCGCCACGATCATGCAAATCCCGAATTGAATTGCACCGCCTACGGCGCCGTTCGGGTGTGCAAATCCCGAATTGAACTTCACCGATTTCCGACGCTGTCCGGATGGGCAGATCCGGATAGCCCTTATGGCGAATAGGCAATTTTTGCGCCACGGCGATTGCACAATTGGCTCAAGCAATTCGGCTCACGGGCCGCCAATAGCGCGAACGAATATGAGGCGATCTGACCGGTTTTTGTTCAATGAAAACTGCTGCAGCGCGGCGGCTCTCGGCGCCGGACTTCGCCGCTGCAGAACGCCGTTCAGCCGTGCCGCAAAGCGTCGGCGACCGGAATGCGAAAGGCGGCGAGCGCCGGCATGAGCGCGAACAGGCTTCCGAGCGCCATCAGGGCTGCGATCGGCAGTGCATCCGGAATCTCGATCGCCGCCGGCAGCGCCAAGCCGGTGCGCGCCTCGATCAAGCGGATGACGGCGAGCGAGGTGAGTTGGGCAAGCACGAGCCCCGCAGCGCATCCAGCCGCCAGGATCGCGACCGCACCGAGCCACGCCGTCAGCACGACATAGAAGCGCGAAGCGCCGAGCGCGCGCAGCACCGCATAGCGGCGCCGCCGCAGCCCGGAAAGCGCGAGCAGGAGTATAGCCACCGCCGCGAACACGACGACATCGTTGAGGATGGCGGCGACGAGGAGCACGTCGCGCACGTCGCCCAAGGTACGGTAGACGGAGACCAGCACCTCGGCGGGGAAGAACGCCATCGTTCCTCCTTGCCGGTATTGGCCGCGCAGCACATAGGCGTCGGCGACCGTGTTCGGCTTGACGACGATCGCCGGCACGCCCGGTACGCGGGCGCCGTCGAACGGCGGCCCGATGGGGCTTTCCTCGGCGGCATGGCCGTTGCCGAGACCGTGGGTCTCCCACACGCTCTCGACCGGGACGAGGATTGCGCGGTCCCACGGCGTGCCGGAACGCGGCAGGCGGCCGACCACGGTGTAGCGCACGCCTTCATGGCGGTGACGCGCTTCCTCGAGGCTCTCGATGCCGAAGGGATGGCGCTGGCCGGCATGGGCGTGGGACGGCGTGATCGCATCGCCGATGGCGAGCTTGACGTCCGCTCCCGCCACGGCCTCGCCCTCCCGCGCGAAGATGCGCCCCTCGGATGGCTTGATGCGTCCCCACCGGGTGGCGAATGCCGCCGTCGTGCCGACGATGGGATAGCCGCGCGAGACATCGCCAAATGCGATCGGCGCCGCCGCTTTCACCCGCGGGTCGTCGGCGAGCGCAGCGAGCACGGCGCCGTTCACCAAAGGAAGCGCCTCGGGCTGGAGATACACCGTCGTGAGCACCAGTTGCGTCTGGCTTCCGGGCGCGCCGATCAGCAGATCGAAGTCGCTCGCCGCTTGCGCCGTCGCCTGCCGCAAGCCGCGTTCCTGCGCGCTCAAGGCAACGCCGACAGACACCGCGATCGCAACGAGCAGGGGCGCGATCCACGCCACCCAGCGCAGGGCGCGCAGATCGGCGAGCACGACCGGCCATGGGTTCATGATGCATGCTCCGCTGTCGCGAGCCGGCCCGCCTCGAGCCGGTAGATCGTGCCGACGCGCGCGAGCAAGGCGGGATCATGCGACACGATCAGCAGCGTCGCGCGCGCCTTGCTCGCCATCTCCAGCAGTGCGTCGGCGACTCGCGCGCCGTTCTCCGGATCGAGGCTTGCGGTCGGCTCGTCGGCGAGCAGCAGGGCAGGGCGGCGGATGAGCGCGCGCGCCACCGCGACCCGCTGCTGTTCGCCGCGCGAGAGCACGCCGGCGCGCGCGGTCGCCGCGGCGACGCCGACCCGTTCGGCCAGCGCGCGGGCGCGTTCGCGCAGCGCCGCCGGGGTGCGCATGCGGTCGAACCGCGTCGGCAGCAGGATATTGTCCACCACGCCCAGTTCGGGAAACAGCTGGAAGTCCTGAAACACGAGACCGACTGCGTCGCGCCGCCAGCGGTCCCGCCGCCGCTCGGGCCAGGCAGCGACATCGCCGCCGCCCCAGCGCACGGCGCCGCGATCGGGGCGCACCAGGCCAGCGATCGCGTACAGGAGCGTGGTCTTGCCTGCGCCCGATGGGCCGGTGACGGCGGCCGTCGCGCCGGGCTCGAGCGTGAAGTCGATGTCGCTGAGGATCGCGCCGGCTACGCGGCCTGCCTCGACGCGATCGACGCCGAGGCGTTCGATGCTGAGGCGGGAGGGCGCCGCCGCGCTCTCATATACGTCGGACGACCGCATCGACGATCCGAATTTGGCTGACGAACCCGGTCGCGTCGTCGGTCGCCGAGCCGACCTCGAGGCGGCCGCGCACCGCGACCGCTTCGCCGCCGTCGATCATCGGCGTCGCCCGGTCGAGATAGACCACGACGATGTCGGACGGCCAGTCGGCGTCCGACTGGCAAAACGGGCAGATCGCCATCGGCTCGCGCGTGAGGACGAAGAACTTGCTTTCGGCCTTGAGCGGCGGGGCCATGTAGCCGTGCATCACGACCATCTGGCCTTTCAGGGCCAACACGAGGTCGGAGAACTGCAGGCCACGCACCCCGATGCTCTTGTAGAGTTGCTCGAAGGTGAGCGGCGTCAGCGCCGTAGCGGCGGCGGGCCGGCTCAGCGCAATCGCGATTGCGGCACTCCCGGCGTGACGCAGAAGATCACGCCGGGTGGCGGTCTGTAGTCGGGCGCGAAGACCGTGAACCACCTCTTCCTCGGAACACCCAGGCACGCACGGACAATCGGCGTCCGTGCTCGCAGCAGCCTGTAGGCGACCTCACTCGCCGTTCGCAGGGGTGAGGCCCAATGCAGTCACCATATTGCGGAATACGCGCGTGTTGTCGATGCGTCCGCGGAATAGCTCGGCGCCCGGCCCGCTCGCCGTAAGCACGACGTCGTCGGCGGAGTGCACGCCTTGCGGCGCCGACCCGGGCAGATTACCGGCCCGCCGCGCGGCGCCGGGGAAATTGCAATAGGCTTCGTTGGCGACGTAGTCGTTACCGGTGCCGCGCACGGCCGGGACATTCTCGCCGTCCATATAGGGATGGCCGGTATCGCAATAGTCCGGGTACGAGCCGAACATGAAGGCGAGGCGGCGCGACACGTCGACTTTCTCGGGATAGCCATCCGGATTCGGAGCCGGATAATTCGGGACCTTGGAATCCTGGTAGACGCCGAGCTTGTCGCGGAGGCGCTGGCCCGGGCGATCGTCGTCATAGGTGCCGATGATCGAGACCGGATGAGCGTGATCGGCCACCACGACGATCAGGGTGTCGTCGCGCTTGGCGGCGAAATCCTTCGCCACCTTGATCGCGTTATCGAGCATGATCGTGTCGTAGACCGCCCGCTCCCAGTCGAGCGAATGGCTGTACTTGTCGATGCGGCCGGACTCCACCATCAGGACGAAGCCCTTGTCGTTCTTCGACAGCACGTCGAGGGCGGCGCGCACCTGGTCGGTCAGGTCGGGTTGATCCGGAAACTTGGCGACCGTGCCCTTCTTGAGAAAGAAACGATCGAGCGCGCCGTCGATATTGCCCGTGTTGAACAGGCCGAGCAGCTTCGGCGCGCCGTTCGCGGCGGCCAGCTCGGACTTGGACGTCACGAACTTATAGCCTGCGTCTTCGAATTTCTTGATGTAGTCGACGTCATCGGCGCGCTTCGATCCCGGCGTCGATTTCGGCAGGAAATGGGGCGAACCGCCGCCGAGAATAACCTCCGGCTTCACCGTATAGAACATGTCGACGATGTTGTCGTAATCGGCGCGGCGGCGCGTGTGCGCCACCATGCCTGCCGGGGTCGCGTCCTCGATCTCCGTATTGGTGACGACGCCGACCGCCATGCCGCGGCTGCGCTTGACGAGTTCGGAGATCGTTTCCGCCTTCGGATGGGCGAGGTTGTCCTTGCTCGCCGAGCAATAGACGCCGAGCGCGTTGACGCAGGACTTGTGGCCGGTCGTGTACGCCGACATGCTGTTGGCGCTGTCGGTCACGACGGAGTCGGTGCCGGAGGTCGAGACCAGCGCCATGTGCGGCATGTCGTCCATGGCGAGGTCGCCGCCATAGCGGCCCTCGACCAGGCCTTTCGACAGGATGCGGGCGGCGGTGCGATGGGCGGTGGTCAGGCCGTCGCCGATGAACAGAATGACGTTCTTGGCCTTGCCGCCGCCGGCGGTGTCGAACACCTCCCACGTGACGCTCGCCTTGCGGTCGCCGGCCGCCGCTTCGATGGTGTAGCGGCCCGGCTTGGCGAGCACGGCGTCGCGAATCCAATAGGCCGAATGGTTTGCGCCGTCTTCCTTCTCGGTGAACGCCGCCGGCTTGCCGAGGACTTTGGCGGCGTCCTCGCCGTTGATGGTGACCTTGGTCGCGGCCGCCGCGGGGGCGTCAGGAAACTCGACCTTCAGGTCGAATTTACTGCCGGCGAGAATTTCCGCCCGGTCGAGCGGGTAAATGGTCTGCGCCGTGGCGGGCGTGGCGAAGCAGGACAGTGCGCCGAGCGCAGCGCCGAGCGCGAGCGGCCGAAGCATGGCGACCTCCAATTTGTAGGTAAACGAGTGGGGTCCTACGGCCTCGAAGTTACAGTTTCATGACCGCAGATGTGACCCGCGCGGTTCGGTTCA
>JAEULX010000014.1 GCA_016793685.1 Bradyrhizobiaceae bacterium | reverse complement strand
CGCGGCAGGTGGCCGACTATCTCGGCTCCCGGCAGCCGTTTCGCTCGCCGCCGTTCGAGGTCACGCGCTTTGTGCTGTTTTCGTCGCGGGCGTCGGTCGGTGGCGGGCCTTACGTGGTCGAGGCCGCGTATCCGCTCAGCGAGCGCGCGCCGTCGCTGCGCATGCGCTCGCGCTGAGACGAAGCCGGCGGAACATTTTTTCGGGAGGGCGTCTGGACAGGAAGAGACGGGTGAGCGGGTGCACGCTCACCCCTTTGGTTTTATTGTAGATTATGTCGTCGCCAGGGCTTTTGCCGGCGGCTTGAAGAGACGGGACTGGTAGTCGACGCAGGCGGCTGCGAAGCTGTGGCCGTCGACCACCATCTCCCGCATGACCGACAGCGGCGTCGGGAGCGGGTTTTCCACCTTGCCGACCACCGTGCCGAAATCAAAGCTCAGCTCGGCTTCGAATTTGCGGGCGAGTTGCTGCATCCGCTGATTGTCCGTCAGGCAGGAGACATGCAGATGCTTGATGCCGCGGTTGCGCGCGGCCAGCAGGCTGCGCTCGAGCAGCGCCGAGCCGATTCCGTGGCTCTGCCACGGCTTCTCGATGCTGAAGGCGGCCTCTGCCTCGCGCCGGTAGATCGGCCCGATAATGCGCAGATCGGCGACGCCGCGCAGGACGCCGTCCACGAAGTAGCCGTGGAGAACGACATTGGGGCCGCGCGACATCGAGGCGTACTTTCGAATCGTCTCGTCGGCGATCGCGCCACCGAAGCGATTACGGCGGCTTTCAGCGTCGAGCCGAAGCAGATGATCGCGATATGCGTTCGTCTCGACGCTCCATAACTTCCGGATTAAGCCGCCTTCTACAAAGACTTCGTGCATCGGGGGTCTCCTGCTCTTTGCCTTCGTACGTTCCGCAGTCCCCTCAGCGCATTTCCTCGCTGAACGCCGTTCCGTCCAGTTACTGTTGTTGCAACGCAGCATTTAGTTGTTTTAAGCAATATTTCCAGGTCGAAATGAGCCTCGCACGGGTGCGTCCGCGAATTTTGATCTATGCCAAGGAACGCCGCGAAGGCCACTTTATCCTTTCGGACCATCGGGGCACATCATTGAAAGAAAAGTGGTTTTGTCAGTTTCTGCGACCAAGTGTCCATGCGATTTTACCGCTGGAGAGTTCGCGTCTCGCGACGTTGCGTCGCACAATCCCGTATGTAGAATGACCCGACGCCCCGCAAATTGGGGGTGTACTAACGATGCGAGTTATCCGGTGTGGTTGTGATCGACATCCATTCGCCGTCTGCCGGTGTTCAGGAAAGAGGGGGTGGGCCGGATCACGCGAGCACCGGAAAGCCGGCCTCCGTCAGCGGCCGCTATGCGGCCATCGTCGAGTCCGGCAAGATCGAACGGGACCTCGCGCAGGAAACCGTGGTCGCCCGGCTGGACGCGCTGCTGGAGCGTCTCAAAGAATCTGAGCTGGAGCGCAAATCGTCGGTATTGGGGCGGCTGTTCTCGCGGCGTGCGAAGACTGCGGCGTCGACGCTCGTGCGCGGCCTCTATGTTTACGGCGAGGTCGGCCGCGGCAAGACGATGCTTATGGATTTGTTCTTCGCGACCTGCACGCACAAGCGCAAGCGGCGCGCCCATTTCCATGAGTTCATGGCGGACGTCCACGACCGCGTCCACGCCTATCGTCAGAAAATCAAGACAGGCGCGATCGCCGAGCAGGACCCCATCACGCTGACCGCGGCAGACCTCGCGGCGCAGGCCTCGGTGCTCTGCTTCGACGAGTTCCACGTCACCGATATCGCCGATGCGATGATCCTCGGCAGGCTCTTCACCCAGCTTTTCGCGCGGGGGGTGGTGGTGGTCGCGACCTCCAACGTCGTCCCGGACGATCTCTACAAGGACGGCCTCAACCGCGCGCTGTTTCTCCCCTTCATCGGCCTCCTCAAGCAACATATGGAGGTGATGAAGCTCGAAGCGCGCACCGATTTCCGCCAGGAGAAGCTCGTCGGCGTGAAGGTCTGGCACGTTCCCGCCGACCGGGCGGCCAAGGCCGCGCTCGATGAAACCTGGCGGCGCGTCACCCATGGGCGGGAGAGCCGCGGCCACGAACTGGTGGTGAAGGGCCATATCGTCCGGGTGCCGCGCGCGGCGATGGGGGCGGCGCGCTTCACGTTCCACGATCTGTGTGGCCAGCCGCTCGGCGCCGCCGACTACCTGCGGATCGCGCAGGAATTCCATACCCTTATGCTCGACCATATCCCGGTTATCGGGGCCGAGCAGCGCAACGAGGCGAAACGCTTCATCACCTTGATCGACGCGCTTTACGACTACGCCGTCGAACTGATCGCTTCCGCCGAGGCCGCGCCGGCGGATCTATATCAGGGCACGGATGGCTACGAAGCGCACGAGTTCAAACGCACCGCCTCGCGTCTCACCGAGATGGCGTCGGAAGCCTATCTTGCTCTGCCCCACCGTCAGCGCGGCGCCTCGGGCATCGCCGAAACCTGACTTCAGACCCTTTTTGCATGATTCCTTACTCAATTGCGTAACGCGACTTGAATGGCCCGTCCGAAACCGCTAACACCCGCAAACCCCCGCTGTCTTTCAGCTTGAGGACTTTCCCCAAATGGCACGTCCTAAAATTGCGTTGATCGGCGCAGGCCAGATCGGTGGAACGCTGGCGCATCTTATTGGGCTCAGGGAACTGGGCGACGTCGTCTTGTTCGACATCATGGAGGGCATTCCCCAGGGCAAGGCCCTGGATATTGCTCAGGCCGCGCCCGTGCATAATTTCAATGCGCGGTTCGCAGGAACGAATTCCTACGAAGCGCTGGATGGCGCGAGCGTCTGCATCGTCACCGCCGGCGTTCCGCGTAAACCCGGCATGAGCCGCGATGACCTGCTCGGAATCAATCTGAAGGTCATGGAGCAGGTCGGCGCGGGCATCCGCAAATATGCGCCGAACGCCTTCGTCATCTGCATCACCAATCCGCTCGACGCCATGGTGTGGGCGCTGCAAAAATACTGCGGCCTGCCCAAGCAGATGGTGGTCGGCATGGCCGGCGTCCTCGACTCGGCGCGCTTCCGCCATTTCCTCGCCGACGAATTCAACGTGTCGGTCGAAGACGTGACCGCCTTTGTGCTCGGTGGCCACGGCGACACCATGGTGCCGCTGGTGCGCTACTCGGGCGTCGCCGGCATTCCGTTGCCGGACCTCGTCAACATGGGCTGGACCACCCAGGCCCGGCTCGATGCGATCGTCGACCGGACGCGAAACGGCGGCGCCGAAATCGTCAGCCTGCTCAAGACCGGCTCGGCATTCTATGCGCCCGCCACGTCCGCGATCGCGATGGCGGAAAGCTTCCTCAAGGACGAGAAGCGTGTGGTGCCGTGCGCCGCCTATCTCAATGGCGAGTTCGGCATGAAGGACATCTATGTCGGCGTTCCCGTGGTGATCGGCTCCAAGGGCGTCGAGCGGGTGGTTGAGATCGACCTCGACGGCGCCGAACGCGCCGCTTTCGAGAAGTCGGCTGATTCGGTGCGCGGGCTGATCGACGCCTGCAAGAAGATTGCGCCAGACCTCGCCGCGTGACGCGGGGAGGCTGACCAGAGTTCCAGCACGCGAGCGGGCCTGACACTTCCCCGTCAGCCCGTGTCGCGCGCTAATTTGCGATCCGGCGACGCCGGAGGGAGCGGGGATTTCCCATGAATATTCATGAATATCAGGCCAAGGCGGTGCTTCGGGAATTCGGCGTGCCGACGTCACGCGGCATCGCCGCCTTCTCCGTCGAAGAGGCGGTGAAGGCTGCGCAACAGCTCGAAGGGCCGGTTTACGTGGTCAAGGCGCAGATCCATGCCGGCGGCCGCGGCAAGGCCGGCGGCGTCAAGGTGGTGCGCACGATCGAAGACGTGCAAAAGGAAGCGCAGCGGCTGCTCGGCTCGGTCCTCGTCACTCACCAGACGGGGCCGCGCGGCAAGCAGGTGCATCGCCTCTATATCGAAGAAGGCTCTGCCATCGACCGTGAGTTCTACCTCTCGGCTCTGGTCGATCGGGGCAGCTCGCGCATCGCCTTCGTCGTTTCGACCGAGGGCGGCATGGACATCGAGAAGGTCGCCAAGGACACGCCGGAGAAGATCCACACGGTCACGGTCGATCCGGCGACCGGGATCATGCCGCATCACGGCCGGCGCGTCGCCAGCGCGCTGAAGCTGACCGGCGACCTCGCCAAGCAGGCCGAAAGCCTGGTGGCCAAGCTCTATACGGCTTTCATCGCCAAGGACATGTCGCTGCTCGAGATCAATCCTCTCGTGGTCACGAAGGGCGGCCAGCTCATCTGCCTCGACGCCAAGATCGGGTTCGAGGGCAATGCGCTCTATCGCCATCCCGACATCGTCGCGCTGCGCGATCTGACCGAAGAAGACGAGAAGGAGATCGAAGCCTCCAAGCACGATCTCAATTACATCGCGCTCGACGGCACCATCGGCTGCATGGTCAACGGGGCGGGCCTCGCGATGGCCACCATGGACATCATCAAGCTTTACGGGGAATCGCCCGCGAACTTCCTCGATGTCGGCGGCGGCGCCAGCAAGGACCGGGTGACGGAGGCTTTCAAGATCATCACCTCCGATCCCAATGTGAAGGGGATCCTCATCAACATTTTCGGCGGCATCATGCGTTGCGACGTGATTGCCGGCGGCGTGGTCGAAGCGGTCAAGGAAGTCGGGCTGAAGGTGCCGCTGGTCATCCGGCTCGAAGGCACCAATGTCGATCTCGGCAAGAAGATCATCGCCGAGTCCGGTCTCAACGTCGTCTCGGCCGACGATCTCGACGACGCCGCGCAGAAGATCGTCAAGGCGGTGCGGGGCAACTAGCGCCTGACGCGGCTTCGCGTTCGCGCTCACGACCCGTTCCGCCATTCCCGCTGACCGTCAAAGGCAACCCCATGTCCATTCTCATCGACAAGAACACAAAGGTGATCTGCCAGGGCTTCACCGGCAAGAACGGCACCTTCCACTCCGAGCACGCCATCGCCTACGGCACCAAGATGGTCGGCGGCACCTCGCCCGGCAAAGGCGGCTCCTTCCACCTCAATCTTCCGGTATTCGACACGGTCGCCGACGCGCGCGAAAAAACCGGCGCCGACGCGACCGTGATCTATGTGCCGCCGCCGGGCGCGGCCGACGCCATTTGCGAGGCGATCGACGCCGAAGTGCCGCTGATCGTCTGCATCACCGAAGGCATTCCGGTGCTCGACATGGTGCGGGTCAAGCGCGCGCTGACCAACTCGAAGTCGCGCCTCGTCGGGCCGAATTGCCCCGGCGTCATGACGGCGGGCGAATGCAAGATCGGGATCATGCCGGGCAATATTTTCAAGCCGGGCAATGTCGGCATCGTCTCCCGCTCCGGAACGCTCACCTATGAGGCGGTGTTCCAGACCACGCAGGTCGGGCTCGGACAGACCACCGCCGTCGGCCTCGGCGGCGACCCGGTGAAGGGGACCGAGTTCATCGATGTGCTCGAAATGTTCCTTGCCGACGACAAGACCGAGTCGATCATCATGATCGGCGAGATCGGCGGTTCGGCGGAAGAAGAGGCGGCGGAGTTCCTCCGCGACGAGGCCAAACGCGGCCGTAAGAAGCCGGTCGTCGGCTTCATCGCCGGACGCACGGCCCCTCCCGGCCGGCGTATGGGCCATGCCGGCGCAATCATCTCCGGCGGCAAGGGCGACGCGGCCTCGAAGATCGCGACGATGGAAGCCTGCGGCATCCACGTCTCGGTGTCGCCGGCGCGGATGGGCACGACCCTGATGGACGTGCTGAAGAAGAAGTAAATCCACGGCTCGGGCGGCCGCTCTTGAAGCATCGAAAGCGGTAAAATGAAACCGATGGCGCGCCGGCGCAGGATGGCCTGCTCCGGCGCGCTGCCGTTTCCGGCGCGAGCCGGCCGGCCCGCGGATGCTGCCCCAGGTTGAGCATTGTGGAGTGCGCAAAGAAAAAGGCGTGGCTGACGAAAAGTCAGACACGCCTTAGATGGCCGGCCGAGCACGGGGGGAGGGGGAATGGCGGCCGGTCAGTGACAAAACGTGCTTTTCGGCGGTTGGTTCCCGTCGGATGCAAAATTTTTTAAGAATGTGTTGATTTGCACACGGCGGCGCTGAGCCCGATGGTGCGATTTCCGCACCGCTGGACGATGAGAAGGAAACACGGAGCTTGTTGCGGCGTTCGCCCTCAGCTCGCGTCGGTAACGAAAAGCGTCCGGAGCCGCCGTTTTCTGCAACCAAAACACGAAGTTGGGAGCCCGGTAGGCAAATTCCATTTTTGCCCGAAATCAACGCGACGTTATGAACCGGAGGCCTAGCCTGACGCGCGAGCAACAAGGGAACTGAAGGGATGAGCGCTGCGACCGACTGGCTTGTCCCTGCTGCGTGCGGGGCAGAGGCGTGTCCCCCGCCCGGCGCTCTTTACGTCTTTCTCGCCCGTGCGGCCGATCTCGCCATCGCCGTCGAGCTGCTGGCCATCCTGGTCGGCCTCCTCTGGATCGCCGGGCGGCGTCGCGGCTGGCCAGGTGCGGATCGGGGCTTAGCGTGGACGTCCGGCGGCTTTCTGCTCCTCCTCGGGGCAGTCCACGGCGCCAATGCGCTCGGTCCGCAGGCGCTTTCCTTTGCATGGGTGCTGCCGGCCAAGGTTGCCGCCGCTCTTCTGGGCGGGCTCGTCGTTTGGCTGGTATGGCGCTGGACCGCGCAGGGCCAGGTCGCCGCGGCCGCGGCCGGCTTCGCGAGCCTGGCGGCAGTGGACGTGCGGGAGCGGGAGCCCGCAGGCCCCCAGATGGCGGCGCAACGACTGGAACCGGCCCCCGATGC